>NZ_JBSSAB010000051.1:0-15067 GCF_054058195.1 Thermostichus sp. OS-CIW-29 | reverse complement strand
TTGGTTGACCCAGTTCAACGCCTGCACAAAGGCATCCAAGGTCGCGTCCAACTTTGCGGCCTGCGACTGGGACACCTTGAGCTTACAGGAGACGGCCAGGACTTGGGTCATGGTTCTATCGTAACTTCCGCATTCCTCCCGACACTGACCCTACGGGTACAGTGCGGGGCTCCTGCGATTTCTAGCTGAAATTTTGCGCTCCTTTAGCAGGGATCCCTCGAAGTTCTTTGCCGCTATCTGCCGTTTTGGCCGCAAACTGAAGAGAGCACCTTGGTTGCCGTTGCTGCGAACGCCTGAGGTGCCTGTGTCTTTAGATCTCAAAGAAAGCTTAAATAGCAAAGCTCAAAAGATCCATTGGACTCCATTCCGCTTACGCAAACACTAGAAATCATGGGATCCCGTTCACCGCGTCCAGCCCGGCCCATCCGTTCCGGCCGCTATCCGGCCAAAGAGCTGTGCAGCCAGTGCGGCCTTTGCGATACCCGCTACGTGGCCCACGTCAAAGAAGCCTGTGCCTTCTTGAACCAGCAACTGACCCAGTTGGAAGAACAGACCCACGGGCGATCCCGGGAATCGCTGCGCTCAGGATCCCTCGCCGTCACTGATACCGATTACTTCGGTGTCTACGAGGCGATGTACACAGCCCGCAAGCGGGATCCGATCCCGGGGGCCCAGTGGACGGGCATTGTCAGCAGCATTGGCATGAAGGCCCTCACCACTGGCTTGGTGGAAGGGGTGGTGTGCGTGCAGGCGGATGAGCGGGATCGCTTTCAGCCACGGCCCATCCTGGCCCGTACCCCCGAAGCGGTCTGGGCGGCGCGAGTTAACAAGCCAACTCTTTCTCCCAACTTGTCTGTGTTGGAGCAGGTGGAGCAAAGCGGCCTCAAGCGCCTATTGGTGATCGGGGTGGGCTGCCAAATTCAGGCTTTGCGGGCGGTGGAAAAAAAACTGGGCCTAGAGAAGCTGTACGTGTTGGGCACGCCCTGTGTGGACAATGTCAGCCGTGCCGGGCTGCAAAAGTTTCTAGAAACCACCAGCCGCTCCCCACAGACGGTGGTGCACTACGAGTTTATGCAAGACTTCCACATCCACTTCAAACACGAAGATGGCTCGGTGGAAAAGGTGCCCTTCTTCGGCCTCAAGACCAAAGAACTCAAGGACGTGTTTGCCCCCTCCTGCCTCAGTTGTTTTGACTATGTGAATGCTCTGGCAGATCTGGTGGTGGGCTACATGGGATCCCCCTTGGGCTGGCAATGGCTGCTGGTGCGCAATCAGCGGGGGCAAGAGCTGTTGGACTTAGTCTGGGAGGAGCTGGAAACCCAACCGGTGATCTCGCAGGGATCCCGGAGGGCGGCAGTGCAGCAGGGGATCCCTGCCTACGACCAAGCCCTGAGTTTGCCAATGTGGCTGGCTCGCCTCTTGGGGGCGGCAATCCAGCGCTTTGGGCCGCGCGGCCTGGAATATGCCCGCTTCTCCATCGATTCCCACTTCACCCGCAACTACCTCTACGTGCGCCGCCACTATCCCCAGAAGTTGGAGCAGCACGTGCCCCCCTTTGCCCGGCGGATTGTGGAGCAGTACCAACTCCCGCAAGACTGAGGCTCAGCAGTAGCGGATCCCGGCTTCCGCCCAGCGATCGATAGCCTGACCTATGCGCTCGCAATCGGCAATTAGGCTAATCCGCACGTAGCCCTCTCCTCCCTCTCCAAAAGCGCTGCCGGGGGTTACGACCACGCCTGTAGATTCCAGCACCCGCAGGGCAAACTCCGTCGATCCCTCAGGGGTGCCGTCGGCAGCGCGGGGGGTAGGGATCCAGAGATACATCGTCGCCCGTGGCGGCTCGATCCGCCAGCCTAACTCCGCTAGGCGGCCGATCAGATAGTCGCGCCGGCGGCGGTAGCGCTCTTGTACCTGCTCCAGGTAGCTATCCGGCAGGCGCAGGGCAGTTTCGGCGGCCTTTTGGATGGCGGCAAAAATGCCGTAGTCGAGATTGGTTTTCAGGGTGCGCAAGCTCTGGATGATCTGGCGATTGCCCACCACAAATCCCACCCGCCAGCCGGCCATGTTGTAGGTTTTGGAGAGGGTGTGGAACTCCACTGCCAAGTCCTTGGCCCCTGGGATCTGCAGCAAGCTGGTGGGCCGGTAGCCATCAAAAGCCAACTCGGCATAGCACAGGTCGTGCACCAGGATGAGATCGTAGCGGCGGGCAAACTCCACCACCTCCTCAAAAAAAGAGCGGGGCGCAACTGCCGCCGTCGGGTTGTTGGGGTAGTTAAAGTAGAGCACCCGCGCTTGCTGGGCCACTTCCGGCGGTATTTCTTGCAGATCGATCAACCACCCCTTCTGCGGGCGCAGCATCATCGGGTAGATCTGCCCGCCGGCAATCATGGGGCCGCGAAAATGGGCTGGATAGGCAGGGCTGGGCACCAACACCAGATCTCCGGGATCCACATAGGCCAGAGCCAGGTGGGTCAGCCCCTCTTTGGATCCCAGCAAAGGCAGCGCCTCTCCATTGGGATCCAGCTCCACCCCGTAGCGACGCCAGTACCAATCCGTGATCGCCTGGCGGAAGCTGGCCGTGCCCTCAAAGGGCGGGTAGCCGTGGTGGGCGGGATCCGCAATGGCCGCCTGCGCCGCCTCCACCACCGGCTGTGGGGTGGGGCCATCGGGGTTGCCCATGCCCAGATCGATCAAATCCAACCCCTGCTGGCGGGCGCGGGCCTTCAGCTCATCCAAGCGGGCGAAGACATAGGCGGGCAGCTTGTTCAGCCGCTGGGCGGGAACGAGAGCGCGGTTCATGGCAAGAATGGGGAAGGGGCACAGCCGGTGCCTGATGGGAGGATAGGTACCTAACTTACCGCCAGACCTGCATCCAAAGCAATGATCGAGATTGGCGGCTTTGGGCATCCGGGATCCGGAACGGCTAGGATAGATATCCCATCTCAAGTTATCGACGAGCCGAACAGTGCCCCTACCTCTTGTGGCCATTGTGGGCCGCCCCAACGTGGGCAAATCCACCCTCGTCAACCGCATGGCGGGGGTGCGTTCGGCCATTGTGCATGATGAGCCTGGGGTGACCCGGGATCGTCTGTACCAGGAGGTGGAATGGAACGGGCGCCGCTTGCGGGTGGTGGACACCGGCGGCCTGGTTTTTGGGGATGACAGCGAATTTTTACCCCACATTCGCCAGCAAGCAATGGCAGCCATGGCCGAGGCGCAGGCCGTGATCTTCGTGGTGGATGGCCGAGAGGGACTGACACCCGCCGATGTAGAAGTGGCCGATTGGCTGCGCAAACAACCCCTGCCGGTGGTGGTGGCCGTAAACAAGTGCGAGTCGGGGCAGATGGGCCTGGCTCAGGCAGCAGCCTTTTGGGAGCTGGGGCTGGGGGATCCGATCCCCTGTTCCGGCATTCATGGCAATGGGGTAGCCGAGCTGTTGGAGGCGGTGCTGGCTCACTTGCCCGAAGTGACCGCAGAAGCCGCAGGCGAGCCAGATCCCATCGCCGTCTCGATTGTGGGACGGCCCAACGTCGGCAAATCCAGCTTGCTCAACCGCCTGGTAGGATCCGAGCGGGCCATCGTCAGCCCCATTTCCGGCACCACCCGCGATGCCATCGACACCGTGGTCACCTGGGAAGGGCAGCCCTATCGCCTCATCGATACCGCCGGCATCCGCAAAAAAAACCGCGTGCAGTACGGCATTGAGTTCTTCAGCATCAACCGGGCCTTCAAGGCCATCCAGCGCTCGGATGCAGTGCTGCTGGTGATCGATGCTTTGGAGGGGGTTACCGAACAGGACCAGAGGCTGGCCGGGCGCATCGAAGAAGAGGGCCGCGCCTGCGTTGTCGTCGTCAACAAGTGGGATGCAGTAGAAAACAAAGATACCCACACCATCAACGAGTTCACCCGCGAGATTCGCGACAGGCTTTACTTTATTGAATGGGCGCCGCTCCTGTTTGTCAGCGCCCTCACTGGGCAACGCACCCACAAAATCTTTGAGCAGGTGAATACCGTGGTGGCCGCCCACCGCAAACGGGTTCCCACCGCTGTGGTCAACGAAGTGCTCCAGGATGCTCTTGCCTGGCAATCGCCCCCCACCAACCGCCAGGGCAAGCAGGGCAGAATTTACTACGGCACCCAGGTGGCGGATCGGCCCCCCACCTTTGTTCTGTTTGTCAACGATCCCGATTTGTTTAAGGATAACTACCGCCGCTTCCTGGAAAAGCACTTCCGGCAAAACCTGGACTTTACCGGTACCCCCATTCGCTTTCTCTGGCGCGGCAAATCCGAGCGCTTGGTTGGGCGGGCGGTGCGAAAATTGGAGAGATCCCTGACCTCTCGTTAGGCCCTCTGGTCTACTGAAAGCCTATGGCTGTGGATCCCAACGTCAAAACCCTGGTTGACAACCGTCGCGCCCGCTTCGAGTACGACATCTTGGAGACCTATGAGGCCGGGATCCAACTGACCGGCACAGAGGTGAAATCGATACGAGCGGGCAAAGCCAACCTGCAAGACGCTTTTGCCCTCTTTCGGGATGGGGAAGCATGGCTGCACAATCTGCACATCTCCCCCCATGACACCGCCAGCAAAGTGTTTAACCACGACCCTACCCGCCGCCGCAAGTTGCTGCTGCACCGCCGCGAGATCGACCGCCTACGGGGCTTGGTGGAACAAAAGGGCCTGACCGTGGTTCCCCTCAAGCTGGTGCTCAACCGCGGCTGGATCAAAGCCCATCTGGGCGTGGCCCGCGGCAAAAAGCTCCACGACAAGCGGCAGGCAATCAAAGAGCGGCAAACCCAGCGGGAGATTCAGCGGGAACTGAAGGAACGATAAATTTCTCCCTGAGCCCCTGCTGGCTTCCACGTCGTTTGCCAAGCGCCTTTTTGTATTCTCAGATACAGCGATCTGCAGCGGGATCCCGATGATGGATGTAGTCTTCCGGCTTTGGATCCCTGTTCTGTTGGAGCTGCCTGTGAACTGGAATCTTACCCGCGCTTTTTCTCCCTCGAGAGGCTGGGCTATTGGCCTGGCAGTCGCCGCTCTACTGGGATCCACCCCCACAACAGCGCAAGAGACCTTCAAAGTGGGCATGGTGCTGGTGGGGCCGATGCAGGATGGCGGCTGGAGCCAGGCGCATGTGGAGGGCAGCGAATACGTCAAGGCCAAGTTGCCCGGTGTCGAGTTTGATTACCTGGATAAGGTGAACCCGGCGGATCGGCCCAATGTGCGCGCCTCCCAGGTGGCGGATGACATGATCGCCCGAGGTGCGAAGGTTATCATCTTTACTTCCGATGACCACAAAGACGATGCGATTGAAACGGCCCGCAAGCATCCTGAGATCGCAGTTATCCATGCTTCTGGGGACATGGCCTGGAAGGAAGGGAAAAATTACATCGATCTGCCCAACTTGGCCAACATCATGCCCCAGATGGAAGCGATGCGCATGGTGGCCGGATGTGCCGCGGCTCTGGGATCCGAAACCGGCAAAATTGGCCTGTTGGGGCCTCTGATCAACGACGAAACCCGCCGTTACGCTGCTGCCGCCTACTTGGGAGCCAAATACTGCTGGGAAACTTACCGAGATCGTCCTGAAGAGTTGCAGTTCCGGGTGACCTGGATTGGCTTCTGGTTCAACATTCCAGGGGTTACTTTGGATCCAAGCAAGGTTGCCGATGACTTTTACAACAGCGGCTTTGATGTGGTGATGTCGGGGTTGGATACGCCGGAGGCGGCGGTACAAGGCAAGCGGGCTGCTGAGGTCGGAAAGCGAGTGCGCTACACCCACTACGGCCTGGCCAGCGGTTGTAACTTTGCGCCCGAAATTTGCCTGGGGGTTTCCTACTACAACTGGGGGCCTGGCTACAAGCAATTGATCGAGGCGGCTCGCGCGGGCACCTTCGAGAGCCAATTCCTGCGTCCGCCCATCGACTGGTCAGACATCAACAACCCGGACACGTCTTCGGCGGGGTTCATCATGGGAGAAGCCCTGGAGCCAGAAGATAGGGCTAAGTTGGAGGAGTTCATCGCCGGCTTGGGGAATGGCAGCATTCAGCTCTTCAAGGGGCCGCTCAACTTCCAAGATGGCACGCCCTTCTTGGCTGAGGGGGAAGTGGCCAGCGAGGTCGAGATTTGGTATCTGGGCCAGTTGCTGCAGGGCATGGAGGGAGCCAGCAATTAGCGGAAGGCGTTCTAGGCTCCGGGGAGGGGGAAGAAGCGGTCGGTGGCTTTCACCCGCTGACACCAGGCTCGGATCTGAGGAAAGGGCTTGAGGTCAAACCCGCCCTGCTCCGCCACATGGGTGTAGGTGAAAAGGGCGAGATCGGCGATGGTGTAGCGGTTGCCCACAAAAAATGCTTTCCCCTGCAGGTGGCCTTCCATGATCTCCAAGGCCTCTGTTCCAGATTTCAAGTTCTGGGCGATCACGTCAGCATGGGCCTCTGCTTGGCCGGCCCGCACCCAGAAGCGAGTGGTGGCGATGTAGCGGGCAATGCGGGTTTGTTCAAAAAGCAACCACTTCAAAATCTCGGCCCGTTCCAACTTGTTTTGGCCGTAGAGGGGGGTGTCTTCTGCCAGGTAGACCAAGATCGCGGCGGACTCGGCCAAGACCGTTCCATCTTCCAGTTCCAAAGCCGGGATCTGGCCCAGGGGGTTCTTGGCCAGGTACTCGGGGCGGCGGTTTTCTCCGGCCCTGGAGTTGACTTCAACCGTCTCATAGGGGATCCCCAATTGCTTGAGGAGCAATTCCACTTTGTAGCAATTTCCGGAGGTTGGGATCCCGTACAGTCGCAACATTGTGGTTAACCTCAGCCCAAAGCACCTTACAAAGAACTTCGTCCTAACAACGCCAACGGCAACCCAATCAACAAAAACCCTCTGTCCCTAACACTTTTTTAGCAGCTTTGTTCTTCCAACTCCTGCATCTGCCGGCGGTATTCCCGCCCAAAGGCTTGCAGCAACCCTTCTGCATGGGAAAGAGGCCCTGCTTCATAGGCACGGGATCCCACCCCTTGCTGGGTGAGCTCGCACAGGTGCCAATCCTGTCGATTGGTGCGATCCCACAATTCCACCACCTCGCTGGGATCAAAACCATCCAGCGCCAAGGTCTCCGGCTCAAACAGCCAATCGCAGACAACCCGCGTCCGGTCGGATCCCTGCGGCCACAGGGTGTGGGTCATGACATAGTCCGGCTGCAGGCTCAAGAATAGATTGGGCATAAGGGTGTAGTAGTAGGCCCGCCGTTGGTTTTCTCCGCGCACGGTGGAGATCAGGGGCAAGCTGCGTTGGCCACTCATGTTTAGGCTGGTCACATCTGGGTTGAGCAACATGTAGCCGCCCAAAAAGGGGCCTTCCATCAGGTCGTTGCGACCGCTGCGAGCCGGCGAAAGACGGGCCAATTCCGGGTGAATGAGGGGGCAGTGGTAGCACTCAGAGTAGTTTTCAAACAGCAATTTCCAGTTGGCCTGAACGTTGTATTCAATACGATGACCTCGCCGCAGAGCGGACAGGTTCCACTCTCGGAAACGACCTTGCAATGGGGCAAAAACCTCATCGAAGGGCTGAGGATTGCGGCTGAGGTTGACCCAGACGAAGCCTTCCCATTCTGCCAAGGCAGCGGAGTGGAGGGGATAATCTTCACGGCGAAAGTCTTCCACCTCGTGCATCTGGGGAGCCGCCAACAATTGTCCATCCAGCCCATAGCGCCAGGCGTGGTAGGGGCAAGGGATCCCATCGGCAAAATGGCCTTGGAGCTCGCTGCAGAGTCGGGTTCCTCGATGGCGACAGTGGTTGAAGAAGGCATGGGCTTGCCCCTTGGGATCCCGTACCAGGATCAGGCTTTCTCTGAGCACCTGCACCTGCAAAAAGTCTCCGGGTTGGGCCAGATCGGCACTGCGCCCCACGCAGAACCACTGCCGATAAAAAATCCGCTCAATCTCCGCCTCAAAGCGGCTGGAGGAGACGTAGTAGTGGCCCGGCAGGGTGCGGGCGCCCGGTTGAACCGTAGCGGGATAGAAAGCGGTCATGGGGCAAAGCAGCGATAAGAAAAACTGCTGTGGGACTCCAGAGGCTTTGCTATCCAAGCTAACGCAGGGATCCCATCCGGCATCTATTCCAAGCAGATCCAAGGCATTTTTAAGGCATTTTTGAAGCATTCCCCCCAAGCACGCCGTGCTGCTCGCGCAAATACCCCAGTCTCCTACCCACAAGGGGAGAGGGGGGCATAAGAACTCCGTCCTGCTGACGCAAATGGCTTCTTTCCGCTAGGGGGGCGTAGCGCTGTAGCCCAAGTCGCGCAGAAGGTGCTCAGAGCGCCGCCAGTGGGGCCGCACCTTGACAAACAGCTCCAGGTACACCTTGCCCAGGATCAGCTTTTGAATCTGCAGGCGGGCTGCCTGGCCGATCCGCTTGAGCCTTTCCCCCCCTTTGCCGATGAGGATCCCCTTTTGCGAGTCCCGCTCTACATAGAGGGTGGCCAAGATGCGGGTGACGTTGGGGGTTTCTTCCACCTGGTCGATGGTCACGGCCACGGAATGGGGCACTTCCTCGCGGGTCTGCAGCAGCACCTGTTCTCGGATCAGCTCCGCCATGATGAACCGCTCCGGCTGATCCGTCACCAGATCCGGCGGGTAGTAGTAGGGGCCGGTGGGCAGCAGATCGATGGTGGCTTGGATCAGGGGTGTCAAACTGCTGGGATCCAAGGCAGACACCCAAACGACAGGAGCGCCGGGGCGCAGGGCTTGGTAGCTCTCTTGGTGAGCTTGGCGCACGGCAGCATCCCGAGGAAGCAGATCCGCTTTGTTGCAGACGATCAGGCAGGGGGAAGCAGCAGGGATCCGCTCGGCAATAAAAGCATCCCCGCGTCCTGCCGGCACCGATCCATCCACCACGAAGAGGATCACGTCCACAGCGGCAATGGCTGCCTGGGCGTTGTGTACCAAGATTTCCCCCAGGCGGTGGTGGGGTTTGTGGATGCCAGGGGTATCCACCCAGATGATCTGGGCTTGGGGTAGGGAGAGGATCCCCTGCAGGCGGTTGCGGGTGGTCTGGGCCACGGGAGAGGTGATGGCAATCTTTTGTCCCACCAGGGCGTTGAGTAGGGTGGACTTGCCCACATTGGGCCGCCCGATCAGCCCCACAAACCCCGACTTAAACCCTGGCGGGGCAGCCGGGATCGCAGACAGTTCCCCACTGCTGACACGACCGGGCGCCGATTCCCCTTCTGCTGCAGCAGCGGAGGACTCTGTCCCGCCGTCGCCAATGGATCCCTGTCCCTCAGGGGAGGGATCCCTCCCGTCTGAAGGAGAATGGGGATGTCCGGCGCTGATACATTTACGCTGAACACTGCTGAACATCACTGTTCAACTATGCAGCGATAGCATTCTGTTTGTTTCCAAACAGAATGGCGGTATCCCGCAAAGCTTTGAGTAGAATACCCAAAGCGCAGTTTCCGTGTCGTCTTACTACCAATTTTCTGCTTTGCTTTGGCTACCATGTTGGCAGACTCGAAAGTAAACAGAAAGATCAACTGGTAGTAATCCGTACTGAACATATTATACATTATTTTCAGTATAGTTGAGCTTATTATTGACTAGAGTCATGCTCTTCTAAAGGCTCTGTCCCGCTGTCGCGAACGGCCATAACTTTCACCCAACCTCTAGCGGATAGAGTAGGCTGCTGAGGCGGCAGGCAACTGCAAGGATAGGGATCCCAGCGGGGCCAAGGTGGTGCCGGGGTAGTAGAAAGCGAGGATTTGTGCCGCGTTAAACCCCTGCCGAGCCAGGGTATAGGAGCCATACTGGCTCAGGCCCACCCCATGGCCAAAGCCGCCACCGATGAAGCGATAGCCTGCCAATCGCTCCCCTTGTTTCAGAGGCTCTATCCGAAACAGGGTGCTGTACAGGCGAGGAAAAGCCAAGCGTACCTGATCCTTGCGCAAAAGAATCGAGCGGATCCCTTCTGCCGTCTGCAAGTCCAATTGCATCACCTGCACCCGGCCACTGGCGGAGCGCTCCAGGATCTGCATCCCCGCGATGCTGCTCCAGGTGGGCATCGGGATCCCTAGGTAGTCTTGGCCAGCCCGCAACTGGGTGTTCAGCTCCTCCAAAGATAGGGAGAACTCCCAGCGGAATAGGCGGGATACTCCTGCTTCGTTGAAGCCCTCTCGTTGGGCCAAAAACGCCTGGAAGCTGCTCTCCTGCCGCAAATCCAAGGGCTTACCCGGTTGATGGGCAATATCCGCTTGCCGGCGCAGGTAGGGGCGCGGATCCCCGTCCCAAACATCTTCAAAGGCCGCCGAGATGCCGCCATTGGTAGAGGAATAGACAGCATCCACCAGCTCGCCATTGTAGGTGAGCACCAGGCCACTGGTTTGGCGAATGGCTTCGTCTGCCCGTGGGTGAGTTCCGGTCAACCCCTTGTAAACCTGGCAATGGGTATTGGCGCAGAGCTGATAATCGTCAACCTGAAAGCGGTGGAGGTTCTTGAGGGCGTAGGTGCGCGCCAAAATCGCCTGGGTGGCCATCGCGGCAAAAGGGGCCCCTGGCCCCACCTCGTGGGGAACTACCCCCCGCAAATAGGTTTCCAGGGGCACGGCGTTGACTACGGTGTAGCTGCCGTAGGCGTTGGGCTGAATGGTAATAGAGCCGGCGTAGTGGCGGTCGTTCACCCGCAGATAGCCAGCATCGGAGGTCACCCTGAGGCGGGTGCGGTGGTAGCGAAAGTGTTCATGAACCCAGCTTAGCTCCGCCCGTTCGCGTCGCTCCTGCACCTCGAGCCGCACATGGGGGATCCCTTCCTTCTGGGCATACTGCTGAATCTGGATCAGTTGTTGCGGGGTGTAGGCGCGGTTGGCCCACACCTGCCATTCTTGCGGCTGGGCGATCTCGGTGCTGATGCCCAGAGACTGCCAATGGTTGGCGTTGGCCTCGGCACTCTCAAAACTTTTGTGGCTGCTGAGGATTAGACGGTATACGGTTTCCGGGGTGGTCAGGGCGCGATTGACAATGCCGATGCTGACCCGAGGCGTTCGCTGCGTTTGGGTGCTGCCGTCTGCTTGGGCAAATTCCAGGGTGAGAAGGGATCCCGTCGGCGCCGCCAGCTCCACTTGATCCGTCTCAGAACGGCCAAAGCGTTGCACAATGCCTATATGCAGGATTGGGTTTTCGGGGGTGGCTGCCGTGGCCAAGGTCTCTTCACGAACTCCGGTTGCGTCGGCGGCATGGAGCGCTAAGGCCGCCAGCAACAGGCCCAAGCCAGAAATGAGGGTGCTCTGTTTGCGCCAGCGGGACGGAGCCCCTAAAAACCGACGGGGTTTGGCAGTGAGAGCCTGACAACTGGCCATGGCCGCTTTATCCTAAAACACACCCTGTCGATTTTACCCCCATCTTTTTTGGCCTACCTGCAGCGGTTGCGTTAGCGGTGGGGAGCATGACTCTAGTCAATAATAAGCTCAACTATACTGAAAATAATGTATAATATGTTCAGTACGGATTACTACCAGTTGATCTTTCTGTTTACTTTCGAGTCTGCCAACATGGTAGCCAAAGCAAAGCAGAAAATTGGTAGTAAGACGACACGGAAACTGCGCTTTGGGTATTCTACTCAAAGCTTTGCGGGATACCGCCATTCTGTTTGGAAACAAACAGAATGCTATCGCTGCATAGTTGAACAGTGATGTTCAGCAGTGTTCAGCGTAAATGTATCAGCACCATGGATGCTTTTCCTTGCCTGTCTGTTCCCGACGACGGGTTCCCAATCGCCACGGCGGGACGCTGCCCCTCTCTGCACAAGGGATCCGGCTGGAGGCTGGGCTGGGATCCCACCCGTTCCCCTTTTGTTGCGCTGGTGGGGGGAGAAGCCTGGGCGCTGGAGCTCACTCAGGAGGAGTGGCAAGCGTTTGTGCAGGGGGTGCAGCGCCTGCAGCAGGATATGGAGGCCATCGCCTCCCAACTGATGGCGGAGGAGCGCATTACGCTGGAGCAGACTTGCCCTGCTTTGACGTTGATTGCCAGCGGCAGCGCCACCGCCTGGGGCCTCTACGTGCAATTGCATCAAGGCCGGCGCGGAGAAGGTTTTTGGCCTGCTGATGTTGTCCCTGAGCTATGCCAGGCCCTCGCCCAATGCTTTGAGGAAGCTCTCTAGCCCCCTGAAGCCTGCAGTCTGGATCCCTGCCCAGGGTTTTTGGGGTGAAGCTACAACCCCTTGATTCCCTTCAGCGCCTGAGAGAACCCATGGATCTGCACCATCTGCACACCTACATTCGTCCCCGACAGCTTGAGGACTTGACCGCCTGGGATCCCGGCTGGAACTGGCTGGCCGGGGGGACTTGGCTCTTCTCCCAGCCGCAACCCCACCTGCGGGGACTGGTCGATTTGCATCCTCTGGGCTGGAACGAGCTGGAAATCAGCGCAGAAGGGCTAAAACTGGGGGCAACCTGTACCTTCCAGCAACTGTTGCAATACGATTGGCCACCCCATTGGCCAGGGATCCGCGCCCTGTGCGAGGGAATGGCGTCTTTGGCCTCTTTTAAGGTGGCCCACTTGGCAACGATAGGGGGAAATCTCTGCCTGGCCCTGAGTGTCGGTGTCGTAGCACCCGTGTTGATCGCTCTTGAGGCCACCTACACGCTGATCGATCTGCAGGGATCCCTGCGCCACATCCCCGCTCAGGACTTTCAAACCGGCCCCCAACAAACTCTGCTGCAGCCGGGGGAAGCCTTGCGATCCATCTGGATCCCGGCCCAACGCCTGCGCAGCCCCAGCACCTTTCAGCGGCTCGGCATCACCCAAACGGATCCCGCCTTGGTGATCGTCGCTGGATCCCGCGATCCCGACTCAGGCGATTATCGCTTCGGACTCAATGCTGCCCTTTCACCCCCACAACTGGTGCGGCTGGGATCCCGGCCCGATCCAGAACATCTTCCCCAACTTTTGGCAGAGAAAGCCCACGGCTGGATCGCGGATTTTCGGGCCAGCGCCCTTTACCGCCAACGCATGAGCGAGGTATTGATTCGCCGCTGTATAGACATCTTGGGCTAATCGGGGTATTGCCCCATCCCAACAGGGGGCTGAGAACGACGTACTCATCCTGCCAAAGCTCCCGCCGCTCTGAAAGTAAAGGTTTTAGGCGTGGGTCAGTGCCCCAGTTTGAATCGAAATGACCATAAGTCTGACATTCCCGTCCATAGGATTGAGATAGCCACAGGCAAAAATTCATCTGTTGCTGTTCCAAAAATGGGTAACACATAAAAGTTTGGGGCAGTAGCAACTGGCAGTGTCACCCCATAGACAGCCGCGAAAACAGTTCACAGTGAACTCAGATTTATCTGGCCTTAAAACTTGAAGCCAGTTTACAAAAAATTTACCTACAGTTGATATCCAGTGGGGTTTTGGATTCAGGAGTTCACATGATTTGATGAGGAAAGTTTTGGGTCTGCGAAGGGTAACCTGAGACCAAGAAAAGGCTTGAATACCAGGGCAAGATCCTTCGGGTTTAGCCGGGTGCCTGATTTCTCCCAAAGTGGGGCTGAGGCTGTCATGAATCGGTTTTCCCTTCATGAAGTCTATCTCAGGAGAATCCTTTTCCGTCTGGCCACTGCGGCTCCTCGTGGCATGACATTGATCGAGTTGCTGGTGGTCATCGTGATTGTCGGTACTCTCTGCGCGGTGGCCATTCCCAACCTGCTTAACCACATTCGCCGTTCCAGAGTTGCTGAAGCCCAAACAGCTTTGGCGACCGTTGGCCGTGCTTCGGAAATCTTCCGCATGGATTTTACGGTTTATCCTTCCAGCTACGCCGATATTGAATTCGGAGGGATCCACGGGGATCGTTATCTGCAAGATCCCTGGCAAGCCCCCAACTATCGTCTCCCCGAAGTTGTTCCTCCCACACCTGGCCCAAGCGGCATTCGTTGGATGACGGAGTCTCACACCTACACAGCTGCTGGTGGGAATCCCCTGCGCTGTGACATCGGCCTCGGGGATCGCCAGCAAGAGGTTCTGGTCTCTGGCTACGACCTGCACAACTCCTGCAACCTTTATCATTGACTTGCCTGGGCGAGATTTGGCGGCTTGAGGAGACGGGACTGGGCGGACTTGAACCGCCGACCTAGCGCTTAGGAGGCGCTTGCTCTATCCATCTGAGCTACAGCCCCTTGTCGAACATCCTACTGCTCTTAGCCCCCATCTCAGATTACAGCCCTTTTGCAGATGAGGTGATACCCGACCAGTTCTCATCATGACCCAACTGGGTCTGGCGTTATCGGTTGTGTTGTTGACATTGACCTGCTAGACATCTTCTGTGATGCTAAGAGGTGTTAAGCTAAGGACTTGGATCCCAAACCGAGGTCAGCCCTATGGAATCCCTTTCTGATCCCTTCGTCAATCCCCCCATTTACTCTGCCATCGCCTTATTCAGCTTTTTTGCTGTTATCTTTGGCATCATTTTCAAGGACAATTTGGAATACCAGGTGGCCCTTTGGCAGCTCAACCGGGATAGCCAAGCGCAAATTCGCTACCGCACTCCTGGGGTGATCCTCACCTACAGTCTCTGCTGCCTGTTTACCTCTGGGTTTGTGGCCGCGTGTCTGAACGTGTTTGGCCTGTCTATGGCCTTGGCCGCCTGCGTCGGTGGGATCCTAGTGTTGAGCACGGCAGGCTTGGTGTGGTGGCAGTTGGGATCCCTGATGGCTCTGTTGGCTGCCGGTGGATCCCAGGCCATCGATATTGACTCTTACGGAGCAGGGGCCATTTTGGATTCTGAGGCGGCAGCACCCCCCGAGGGAGAATAGGATCTTGGAGTAGTCTTACCCCATGCCCTGGTCTAGCTGGATCAGCTGGATCCAGAAGAGCGTGCCTACAGAGTAGAGAAAGCTTAAGAAGTTTCTGGCCAACTTGTTAAAACGAGAGAACAAGTGCCAGCTCAGCTTTTGAAAAACGCCTCTTTCTGTAAAAAATTACAAATCATAGTCATTCCAAACTAGGTTGTGTTGATCTTTCATTTGAGCCAAAAGAGAGCACTGACGAGATAGAGAAAACTCAAGAAGTTCCTGGCCAATTTGTCAAAACGAGAA
>NZ_JBSSAB010000050.1:0-16947 GCF_054058195.1 Thermostichus sp. OS-CIW-29 | reverse complement strand
TTCGGGCCTGTTTTGTTCTCTGGTAGAGCAGAGCAGGCTCAGGGCTACTGAAAGCCCGCTCCGTACCGCTTAGCGGTCGGAGCCGGGTAGTTTACTTGCCCCGATCACAAGAACTTTGTCCCGCTGTCGCGAACGGTTAGGATCGCAACGCTGACTCAAACCTACACTGCACCCCCATGTTGCCATGCAGCGCCAACGCGAACACAGAGCATCGCTGGCTCTGGCGTGACCAGCCCATTCGCTACCAACAGTCGGGATCCACAGGCCCAGCCGTGTTGCTCATCCATGGCTTTGGGGCCAGCAGCGACCATTGGCGGAAAAATTTGCCGGAGCTGGGGCAGCACTGTCAGGTGTATGCGGTCGATTTGTTGGGGTTTGGGGGATCCGCCAAGCCCCTGCCGGGATCCCCTTTGCCCTACACCTTTGAGACCTGGGGATCCCTGGTGGCAGACTTTGTCCGAGAGGTGGTGGGCCAGCCAGTCTATCTGGTGGGCAACTCGATTGGCTGCATTGTGGCTTTGCAGGCGGCGGTTCTGGATCCGGCCCAGGTTTTAGGGGTAGCGATGTTGGATCCCTCGCTGCGGCTGTTGCACGAGCGGAAACGGGGCCAGGTCTCCTGGCTGCGCCGCCGGTTCACCCCTTTGCTGCAATCCCTGCTGGGGTGGCCCCCCTTTGGTCGTTTCTTCTTTGCTCAGGTGGCCCAGGCTAGGGCCATTCGCAATATCCTCCTCCAAGCCTACGGGCGCAAAGAAGCGGTTACCGAGGAGCTGATCCAGCTTTTGCTCAAACCCGCTTTGGAGCCGGGGGCGGCAGAGGTCTTTTTGGCCTTTGTGCGCTATTCTCAGGGGCCTTTGGCTGAAGATCTCTTGCCTCAGCTCACCTGTCCCGTCTTGATCTTGTGGGGGGAAGCGGATCCCTGGGAACCCATTGCTCTGGGGCGGGCCCTGGCAGAGTTTCCTTGCGTGGTGGGGTTCATCCCATTGCCGGGGGTCGGCCATTGCCCCCAGGATGAAGCCCCCGAGCTGGTCAACCCGCTGCTGTTGGACTGGATCCGGGATCCCACCCGAAAACCTGAGAAAGGACTCCATTCTCTCCCCCCAGAAGAGGGGAGCTAGGAAGCGGCGCAGCAAGAGCTTCCCTGGGCTCAAGGATGGCGCGGGCTGCCCTTGGAATTCTCATAATCTACGCCCGACCAAGGTGCTCCAGTTGATCCAGGTTGGGGCCCCTCAGCCGGAATGCATGGCCAAACCCCTGGATGAAGCTACCAGTTTTGGGGACGATCTGACAGAAGTGAAAATCCGCCAAGCCCAGGATCATCTCGGCAATCTCGTACTTGGCGCGATAGAGGGCCTCAAACCCCTGCGCTTGCGCCTCTTCGCGGCTGAGAAACTGGGCTTCTCCGCTCACCATCACCCGCGACAGGGCATGGTTACTGCGGGGATCCCCTGGGGTGGGCGGCTCGTGGATGAGTAGCGCGGCCCGGGGATCCGCCCGCAAAGCCTGGGTGTGGGCAGAAAGATCGCTGATGACAATGGCAAAGCGCAAGGGATCCCGCTGCACCACAAAAGGCACCAACGACACCGCCGGGGATCCCTGCTCCAGCACCGCCAAGCTGGCCACCGGCTGGCCATCCAGCAGCATATTTAACTGTTCCAGCACCGACATGGTTGTCCTCCAGTCCCCTTGCTATTATCAGCTCCCCTGTACTGGGACAAGAGCCACAACCCTGCTTACAGGCTGTTCCTGGCCTGGTTGAACTCTGCCCGGCAGCTCGGAGCGTTGGGCATTAACGTTGTAAATAAAACTTTACAATCCTACGCAAAGCGAGCTACGCTGGGAAAGAAAGCACGAGGAGAACCCTATGACCCGATATCGCTCCGTCGTCGTCGAAGAAGGCGGTCGGCTGAACAACTACGCCATTGAGCCAGAAATGTATGTGGATAGCACCCCCCGCGTGGGCTTCACCGACTATGCAGAGCGCTTGAACGGGCGCTTGGCAATGATCGGCTTTGTTGCCCTGATCCTGTTTGAAGCTCTGTCTGGTACCACCCTGATTGGCTGGCTGCAGTCCCTGGGCCGATAAGCCAAAGAACGCTTCCTAGGAAGAGGGCTGTCTCTAATCGCCGATTGACTGTTCGCGATAGTGGGACGGAGTCCTCACTTTGTTGCACAATTCTCTACAACCTGATGTGCAAACGCTAGGCAGTTGTGCGAGTGTGCAGGGAGCGGGTGGTTAGGTTTATGTTTCTAGACCCCAGCTACCGTTTGAAATGTACCCCAAGCTCTGGGGGAAGTGACATACTCCCATCACTGACCCTACGGGTACAGTGTGGGCTTCTCGCTTCATTGGGGAGCCTACGCAAGAACCCTCTGCGAGCAGACACGGGATGTCCCACCGCGTAGCTGCACCAGATTCCGGCAAAAGCCGTTTTGTGCAACTACTCTCACCATACACCATGTGGGGGTATCTGTATCCCGACACTGACGCTACGGGTACAGTGCGGGGCTTAGCTAACCCCACACCCCGACAAGCTAACGCCTGTGGAGACTCCTCTGGCGGGGTGGTAGGTCTAAAACCTACCGCTAGTCAAGGGTTGCTGAAGCAGGAAGAAAGCAACAGCGCTGAGCAAAAATCTGTTCTGTTCAGTGCTGTGTAGGTCTTTCAGAGCGGCATCTCCCAGTGCAGCTCGACATGGGTATGGCCTTCCGGGGTGCGGGTGCGGTGCCAAGATCCCTTGGGTAGATAGCGGGCGATGGTGTTCATGGCCTTGCTGCCGTAGCCGCCGCTGAGGCCGGGAGCGTACTCGATACCATCGTTGACCACGGAAAGGCAGCAGTGGCGCTCCGTTTGGGCCAGCGACACCTTGACAAAGGAAGCATTGCCTTTGGGGGGTTGTACATGGGCGATGACATTGCCGATGGCCTCCCGCAAAAAGCGCAAGATGTCTTCTCGCTGATCAAACCACTCGCCGGTGTTGGGCTCCTGCAGAGGTTGCAGTTGGCGCTCCACAGACAGCGTCAGGCTGCCCGCTTGGATCAGCTCGTCCAGATAGATCTCGATGCCGCGATGCAACCCCTCTCGCAAGCTGGGGGAGATGCGCAGCTTGGCGGCTAGGGTGCGCACATCGTTGAGCTGATTCCGGATCCCGCGTCCGATCCTCTCCAGTTGCTCGAGCAGGTGGTCGTAGACGGTGGGATCGGGAGCTTTTCCCTGGTGCTGCTGCCATTGCAAGCTCTCCAAGTTGTCCATCACCACCTTCAGCTCCTGCAGCTCGCGATCGTGAATGTCGGTGGCTACTCGGTAGAGCAGCTTGCGAGCCTGGTCAATGGCGGCCTCCTGTTCGGCTCGGCGCAGGCGCTCCAGTTCCTGTTGCTGGGCCAAGAGCCGTTCTTGATTCTCCACAATGACCAAAGTGAGCAGCAGGCTCACCCCCGTTAGCCCACTGGCCAGGGCCGGCAAGACGAGAGGCCAAACCCAACGCCCCAGTAGAAACTGGGCCACAGCCCACCCTTCGTAAACGGCAAGCCCCACCACAGGCCGCAGGAGAAACTGCTGTTGCTTCCAGCCCCAAGGGCTCAAAAGTGCTCCGCACCGCTGACGCGAACGTAGGGGGGGACGATAAAGCACCAAAAGCAGTCCCGTTCCCACTCCCAGCAGCAAGACCACCGCAACCGCCACCCCCCCCGGCACGGATTGGTAGACCTCCCCGGTGAGCAGGCTGGAGAGGACTTGCGCCTGCAGCTCCACCGCCGCAATCTGGGATCCATCCGCAGTCCGCACTGGGAAGGTTTCGGGGTAGCCGCCCACAAAACCCACCAGGACAATTTTGTCCCGCAATTGGTCGGCAACTTCGGGATCGAGGGGAGGGATCCCTTCTTGGCCGCGGCAGGCTTGGCTGGGGTTGATCATCGGGGCAACAGACCCGGATCCTGCCTGGAGAACAGCTGGAGGGCAAACCCGTTCGATGGGGATGATGGGGATCCCGTGCTGGGATCCGAGGGGGTTGAATTGGATCGGCTGCAACCCCCGCTCGCGAAACCAGCGGCTGGCCCGCTCCGGGTCGTATTTGGCAAAAGCCAGAGCCTCGACCGAGGCGAACATCTGCTCCTCTTGGCTGTCGCGGCGCAGGTAGAGCCCCCGCAACTGGGCCTGGCGCAGGATCCCGGCACTGTCTACCCGATGTTGCACCACCCCCTGCACATGCTCTGGCGGCACCAGGTACTCCAGCCGCAGAGAAGAGAAGGGCAGAAAATGGTTGTAGATGTTAATCTCGGAGCGGCCAAAGCTCTCGCTGCTGCGGGTGGCCAAGACCAAGCGATCTGGGTAGCGCTGCACCACCTGACGCAGAGGGGCATCTAAGTTCTCGTTGCCCAGGTTTTGAGGTACCACAAAGCTGCTGGGCAGGTTTAGCACCACCACCCTGGCCTCAGCTTCTTCCAGTAGACGCAACGTCAGGCCGGCGTAGTTGGCCCGTTCCAGAAGGAAGTCAACTTGATGTTGGCCAAGGTGCTCTGCACCACTGGTGCGGCCATTGCTTTCCCCCTGTCCGCTGTTCCCGTTAGCGGGAACGTGCTCCGCACCGCTGTCGCGATCGAGTCCTATACGACCATCAATGCCGACGATCACCACCTCGGGAGAAGGCTGCTGAGGGCCACGCCAAGCGTACAGCCACTCCTGGGCGTCGCTCTCCATCCGCACCAACAAAGGATGCTGAGCAGAAAGGTTAAGCAGAGCAGCCCAACCCAAGCCCCAAGCCAACGCCCAGCCCAGCCGTCGCCGGGAGGGGGACAGTCGAGCTGGAGAAGTATAGCCTTGGCCAACGAGAAAGGGAGGGACGGGATCCGGCATATTGCAAAGGGCTTTGCACCGCTGACGCGACCACACGAACGGCAGTGCAGACGCGAGCCAGCTAAAAAGCGCTCCGCACCGCTGTCGCGATGGAGTTTTCTCTGCCATTTTGGCCGCTGCCGGCGGCTGTCGAGGGGATCCCTGGCCCCCCCGTTGCTGGGGGAAAACCGCAGCCTCAGTGGTGATGGTTGCGCACCCGCGCTGCTTCCTCAGGGCTAATGCCGAGGCGAGTGAGGTTGATACGGCCTTTGTGATCGATGCTGCGCACCTTGACCACCACCTCATCTTCCACAGCCACCTCGTCTTCCACCCTGCCGACGCGGTACTCCGCCAGTTGCGAAATGTGGATCATGCCCTCTTTGCCGGGCAAAAACTCCACAAAAGCGCCGATGGGGATGATGCGGGTCACCTTGCCCAAATACACCTGCCCCTCTTCCACCCGCCGCACCAGATTTTCGATCATCGCCCGCGCCGCCTCCGCCTGGCCGCCCACCGAGGAAGACACGGTGATTGTGCCGTCGTCGCTGATGTCCACCTTGGCCCCTGTCGCTTCGGTGATGCCGCGCACGGTCTTGCCACCGGGGCCGATGATCTTGCCGATATCCTCGGGATCCACCTTGAACGTGAGCAGACGGGGAGCCGTTTTGGCCAACTGGGGTCGAGGCGCAGCAATCGTCTCCAGCATCTTGTCGAGGATGAACTCGCGTCCGGCCTTGGCTTGCCGGATGGCCTGTTCCACCACGTCAACGGTGATGCCGGTGATTTTCATGTCCATTTGCAGAGCGGTGATCCCCGCCCGCGTACCGGCCACCTTGAAGTCCATGTCGCCCAGAAAGTCCTCGATCCCCTGGATGTCGGTGAGGATGCGCACCTCATCCCCCTCCTTAATAAGGCCCATGGCCACCCCGCTGACCGGCGCTTTGATCGGCACCCCGGCATCCATCAGAGAAAGGGTAGAGCCACAGACGGATCCCATCGAGGTGGAGCCGTTGGAGGAGAGCACTTCCGACACCACCCTCACCACGTAGGGAAACTCCTCTTCCTTGGGCAGCACCGGCACCAAGGCCCGCTCCGCCAGCGCCCCATGACCAATCTCCCGCCGTCCCGGCGAGCGTGAAGGCCGCGTTTCTCCCACCGAAAAGCCCGGAAAATTGTAGTGGTGCATGTAGCGCTTCTCATCCACCGGGTGCAAGTCGTCCAGCTCCTGGGCATCGCCGGGCGTGCCGAGGGTAGTGATGGAAAGGACTTGGGTGAGGCCGCGATTGAACAAGGCACTGCCGTGAACCCTTGGGATCAAACCCACCCGGCAAGAGACCGGTCGCACCTCGTCCAGCTTGCGTCCATCTACCCGCACCCCCTCTTGCAGGATTTGCTGGCGCATCAGCTTCTTGAGCAGAGCCTTGAACTGGTTGTCCAACTCTTTGGGGTTTTCCAGAAGATAGAGCCGCAAGGGATCCCCCTCTGGCCGTTCCTGGATTTGGGCCTCCAGCTTGGCCTTGAGCTCCTCCAGTTGCTGTTCCCGGCTGGTCTTGTCCAAAAACTGCCTGAGAATGGAGCGAATGCCCTCCTGAGCCTGCTCTTCTACAAAGGCAATCAGCTCCTCGTTTTTGGGGGGAGGGGGCAGCTCTACCGGGGTGATGTTGAGATCCGCCAGGACTTGCTGTTGGGCTTTGAGCAGCTCCTGGATGGCCTCAAAACCAAACTCGATGGCCTCCACCACATCCTTTTCCGGCAGTTGGTTGGCCCCGGCTTCCACCATGATCACGCCATCGGCACAGCCGGCCACCACCAGATCCAGATCGCCCGCCTCAATTTCGGCATAGGTGGGGTTGAGGATAAATTCATCCTTGACCAAGCCCACCCGCACCGCCGCCACGGGGCCATTGAAGGGGATGCGAGCGCCGTGAATGGCTAACGAGGCTCCCAAAATACACAACACATCGGGCGGCACCGTATCGTCCACCGAGAGGGTGGTGGCCACCACCTGCACATCATCCCGCAGCCATTCCGGGAACAACGGACGAATGGGTCGGTCTATTAAGCGAGAGATCAAAGTGGCCCGTTCCGGTGGCCGGCCTTCTCGCCGCAGATATCCCCCTGGGATCCGCCCCGCTGCGTAGAGGCGCTCTTCGTAATCGACCAACAAGGGCATAAAATCAACGCCAGGCCGGCCTGGCTGCCGTGTGGCGGTAACCAAAATCGAGGTTTCGCCCGAAGTCAGCCAAACCCCACACCCTGCCTGGGGGGCCATCAGCCCAATATTGATGTCAATTTCCCGCCCATAAAAGGAAATCGACCGAGTGTATTCTGCCATGTAACGCTTCGCCTTCTTTTTTTCTTGCCGCTATCGTAGCATTCTCCTTTTGCTCCTTTTCAGCCCCCGCTGACCGGAGGGATCAGGACGACTTCGTCTCCCGCCGATAGGGGAGTGTCGGCAGCTACAAAATTGAGGTTGAGACCGAAGCGCGTTTGGGAGCGCCAAGGAGCCAAGCTGGGGTAGCGCTGGATCAGTTGATCGCACAGCTGCCCGACGGTGGTACCGGGGCTCACCTGCAGGCACATTTCAGTTTGTCCGATCACTTCTTGATAGATGGCAAAGAGCTTCAGCGTGATGGGAAAAAGCTCATCGGGGGCTGGATTTTGGGCAGCAACCATTGACAGTGCTCCCACCTGCTTTGAACGATCTTGTGGACAATCTTGGGCAATCTTTGGCCGGTTTGTCCACCAGAATCCTCTGCCCATCTCCTACTCATCAGGGATCCCTACAGCCACAGAAAAATCGGCTCCGGGGAAAAGATGCCGTCTTTCAGATTCCAGTGAACTGTTCTTCTGGCTCTGGCCGGGGATCCGGGGCAAGGCTAGGGTAGGCCAAAAGCTTGCTTGGCAGCCAACCGGCTTCTGTGCTGATGCTAGAGCCACTGACCCCCTCCCAAATCAGGGCCTACTTGGATCGGATTGGCTACGTTGGCCCCACCCAGCCCACCCTGCAAACCCTCCGCCAGATCCACCTAGCCCACCTGCTGCGGGTGCCGTTTGAAAATCTGGACATTCATCGGGGTCGTGCCATTCGCCTGGAGCGGGATTTCTTGTTCCAAAAAATCGTCCGAGAGCGGCGGGGCGGCTTTTGCTTTGAGCTGAACAGCCTGCTGGCCGCTGCCTTGCAGGGAATGGGGTTTTCGGTACACCTACTCTCAGGACAGGTGAGCCGGTCGGAGTCCGATGTCCGCTTTGGACCTGAGTGCAACCACTTGGCTGTGCAGGTGAACATCGGCGATGAAGCCTGGCTGGCAGATGTGGGGTATGGGGAGGCCTTTCGCGAGCCGTTGCGGCTGGGGGATCCCGGGATTCAAGCCCAGGCTGAAGGACGCTACCGCCTCACCCTTTGGCCAGGGGATCCCACTGCTTGCCGTTATTGGCTCATTCAGCAGGAACAGCCGGATCGCACCTGGAAAACTCTATTTCTTCTGGATCGGATCCCACGCTCCCTGCAGGAGTTCGAGCCCATGTGCCACTTTCACCAAACTTCGCCAGAATCGATGTTTACCCGGCTGCGCCTTTGCACCCTGGCCACTCCGACCGGACGGGTCACCCTCACCGCCCGCGCCAATGGCTCTTTTAAGTGGATCGAGACCACCCCAGAAGGCCGCTGGGAACGCCCTCTCAGGGATGAAAAAGAGTATGAACAACTGCTCGCCTGCGCCTTCGGGATCTGCCTTCCCCCATCTCCTGCCGCCGCTGGGGATCCGAGGGGAAAGGTTGCAAGACCCAAGCCCAATGACGTCTCAACAGAGCCCACCCAAATCTTCCCCAAACAAGGCTAGAACCCCTGCCAGTTAATGTCAAAATAGTAAGGCAATGTTTCGTTATCTCAGTAACCGTTATGGATGCTGCCGCGGTCGCCGGGTTTGATGGCCAAGCTTTGGATCATGTACTCATTTTCGACACCACCCTGCGAGACGGGGAGCAGTGCCCCGGCGCCACCCTCAACACCGAAGAAAAGCTGGCCATTGCCCGGCAGTTGGCCCGGCTGGGCGTCGATATCATCGAAGCGGGATTTGCCTATGCCAGCCCTGGTGACTTTGAGGCCGTGCAGAAGGTGGCCGAGCAGGTGGGAACCCCCGATGGCCCTGTGATTTGCAGCCTGGCCCGCGCCCTCAAGCCGGACATTGAGGCCGCCGCCGCCGCCCTAAAGCCTGCTGCCAAGCCCCGCATCCACACCTTCATCTCCACCTCCGACATTCACCTGAAGTATCAGTTGCGCAAAACCCGCGCTGAGGTGCTGCAAATTGCCGAAGAGATGGTGGCCTACGCCAAGTCCTTCGTGGAGGATGTGGAGTTTTCCATGATGGATGCCACCCGCTCTGACCCAGAGTTCCTATACCAGGTCGTCGAGGCGGCCATTCGGGCGGGGGCCAAAACCATCAACATCCCCGATACCGTCGGCTACGTCATGCCGGAGGAGTTCGGCCAACTGATCAAGGGCATCCGCGAAAATGTGCCCAACATCAAGCAAGCGATCCTTTCTGTGCACGGCCACGACGATCTGGGCGTCTCGGTGGCCAACTTCTTGGAAGCGATTAAGCAGGGCGCCCGTCAGGTGGAAGTGACGGTCAACGGCATTGGTGAGCGGGCCGGCAACACAGCCCTGGAAGAGTTGGTGATGGCCTTGCATGTGCGGCGCAGCTACTTCAACCCCTACTTCGGCCTGCCGGTGGACTCCGAGAAGCCCCTCACCCACATCAAAACTCAGGAGATCTATCGCACCTCGCGCCTCGTCTCCAACCTCACTGGCATGTTGGTGCAGCCCAACAAGGCTATCGTCGGCTCCAACGCCTTTGCCCACGAATCTGGCATCCACCAGGACGGCATGTTGAAGAACCGCCAGACCTATGAGATCATGGATGCACAGACCATCGGCCTGCAATCGAGCACCTTGGTGTTGGGCAAGCACTCGGGCCGCAACGCCTTTCGCAACCGCCTCAAAGAACTGGGGTTCGAGCTGTCGGAGCAGGATCTGAACAAGGCCTTCTTGCGCTTCAAAGAGCTGGCTGACAAGAAAAAAGAAATCTCCGACCTGGATCTGGAAGCGATTGTTAACGACGAAACTCGCCCGGTGCCCGAACTCTACCGCCTGGAGCATGTCCAAGTGGTGTGTGGCAATCGAGAGGCTCCCACTGCCACGGTGCGCCTGGTAACCCCGGAAGGGGAAGAGCGGGTGGACGCTGCCGTGGGCACAGGCCCGGTGGATGCGGTGTACAAGGCCATCAACCGCATTGTCAATATCCCCAACAAGTTAATCGAGTTTTCTGTCCAATCGGTTACTGCCGGCATCGACGCCATTGGGGAAGTCACCATCCGCCTGCGCCACGAAGACCGCATCTTTTCCGGCCATGCCGCCAACACCGACATCATCGTCGCTTCGGCCCAAGCCTACATGAATGCCCTCAACAAGCTCTACTCTGCGCTGCACGCGGCACGCTCGACGGCTGACCAGCGCGAGGCTGCTGCCCAGAAGATCTGAGGGAAGGGTTAGGGAATCCCAGTCGTTTCCAACAAAGCTGGGATCCTTCGCTGCTGACCCTCACCCCCAGCCCCTCTCCTCTTGGGGAAGAAGGGAGCCCACGCTCAACCTAACCCTGTTGCAAATGACCCTATGGGCTGGCCGAAGGGATCCCATCCGCAAACACCCGCCCGATCACTTCCTCGATGGGCGGGTCGGTTACCGTTAGATCCAGCACATCCAGCTCTGCCAAGAGCTTGGCCACCGTTTGGGTGAGCTGCTCCCGCTGCACCCACAGCCGCGCCTCACAGCTGCCCGGATCCCCGTCCGTGCGCACCTCTCCATAGAGCTGCAGTTGGGCAACAGGGCAAGGGCGAGCCAATTTCAACCTCACCTCTCGGTAGGGGGCAAAGCGCTCCAGCAATGCCTCGAGGTCGCCATCGTACATGAGCTGCCCCGCGTTGATGACCAGCACCCGTTGGCACAGCGCAGTAATATCGGCCATGTAATGGCTGGTCAACAGCACCGTTGCTCCATAGCGGCGGTTGTAGTCCCGCAGAAATTGCCGCACGCCGGCCTGGGCGTTGACATCCAACCCCAAGGTGGGCTCGTCCAAAAACAAGATCTGCGGGCGGTGCAACAGAGCCGCCAACAGCTCCGCCTTCATCCGCTCCCCCAGCGAGAGCTTGCGCACCGGTTGCTTCAGCTTGCTTTCTAGGTCGAGCAGCTCTGCCAGCTCCCCCACCCGCTCCCGAAACTCCTTCTCAGGGATCTCGTAAACGGCAGCGTTGATGCGCAGAGAGTCCATTGCCGGCAGATCCCAAATGAGCTGCTGCTTCTGTCCCATCACCAGGGTGATCTGCCGCAAAAACGCCGGCTCCCGGCGGTAAGGCACATGGCCGACCACCTGCACCGTGCCGCCGGACGGATAGATCAAACCGGTCAACATCTTGAGGGTCGTGGTCTTGCCCGCCCCGTTGGGCCCCAAGAATCCCACCATCTCCCCCGGCTGAACTTGAAAGCTCACGGACTGCACCGCCGGGATGTGGCGATAGGTGCGGCGAAAAAAGTGGCGCAGGGTGCCAACCACTCCGGGATCCTTGACGGCCACCGGGTAAACCTTGCTCAGGTTGTGGGCAGCGATGATTGGCTCCAACCGGGTCGGCACATCAGGCAACATCTACCCCCACCCCTACAAAACGGCCAGATCCGCTACCCCAACCCCAAGAACAGAGCTTCCAGAGCTGGGCATACCGGATCTGCAGAGGGCTATTTCTCAGTATCCGAGGGAAAGCAACGAACGAATAGGGGAACTACAGCAGTCCTACGTCCATCCCAGGCTTACCCGTGGCCAGCTCCACCTTCAGGATGCGGCCACCCGATTTCTGGATGCGCTGCTGTTCCCGAAACCAGTTCTCATAGGGCACCAGCTTGGTGAAGTAGGTATTTTGCAGCTCCCGCTGGGTGCGAATTCGGGTTTGGCTGGGCACACAGGCCGTGATCTTGAACATGCGCATGATATGGGATCCCCGCTCAACAACAAAATGGGCTATCTTGACCAGCAAAACAGGCGACTCACCCCAGAAAGCTCGCGTACTTCAGCTAGCACACCAGATCCCTGTGGCAAATCGCCCGCCGTGCTCGTTGAAGAATGCACCTCCCCTGAGGCAATGACGCCGGGAGTTAGCTCAGGCCAGAGCAGATGTAATCGAAGTACACCCCCATTTCCTTGCCGGCCTCAGCACCCACCAGAGCGGCAGTTACCTCTTTCATGGCTTGGATGGCCTGGATGGTTGCCCCAATGGGCACTCCCAGGGAATTGTAGGTCTCCTTGAGCCCGTTCAGCACCCGCTCGTCCAGAATGGAGGGATCCCCGGCCAGCATGGCGTAGGTGGCGTAGCGCAGGTAGTAGTCCATGTCGCGGATGCAGGCAGCATAGCGACGGGTGGTGTACATGTTGCCGCCAGGACGGGTGAGATCAGAGTACAGCAACGCCTTGGCAGCAGCATCCTTGACGATGGTGGAGGCATTGGCCGCGATGGTGGCAGCCGCCCGCACCCGCAGCTCGCCTGTGGCGAAGAAGGCTTTCAACTTCTCCATGGCCGAGCTGTCCAGATACTTGCCTTGAACATCGTAGCTGTTGATTACAGCAGTAATTGCGTCTTGCATGATGAGCTTCCTAAATCCAAATCGACGAACAGCAAAGGGTTGTGCGGCAAAAACAATGAGGGATTAGCTCATTGCCCCCACCACAAAGTCGAAGTAGTAGCCGGCTTCAGCCGCATCGTCAGGAGAGAGCAGACCCATGGCCACCTGCTTCATTTGACGAATGCTCTCGGCCACCGCCGGAATGGGTGTGCCCAGGGAGTTGTACATCTCGCGGACACCCACCAGGCCGATCTCTTCAATCGGGGTGACATCGCCGGCAATGATGCCGTAAGTGATCAGGCGCAGGTAGTAGTCCATATCGCGCAGGCAAGTCGCCGTCATCTCTTCCCCGTAGGCATTGCCCCCCGGAGAGACAATGTCGGGGCGCTTCTGGAAGAGTTGGTCGGCAGCTTGTTTGACGATGCGCTCACGAGACTCGGTTAAGACTTGAGCAATGCGCAACCGCTTCTCGCCCGAGGTGACAAAGGACTTGATCCGATCCAGTTCCCCCGGGCTGAGGTAGCGGGCCTCCGCGTCCGCGTTCACAATCGATTTCGTAACAACACTCATGGATATCCATCCTCAAGTCGATTTTTTAAAGAGTATGACGAGCATACCCGCAAGTTATTTTCCGATATGCTTGCCGTCTGCCATCTCAGATCTTCACACTTCTTAAAATCTCTCCCAGAAAAGGGCCGTCCCGCTGGCGCGACCAGTGTTGCGTAGGTCTTTCAGAGCGGACAGTCTCATTCCCGCCCCGACAGGGCAGTTCCCTCCCCAAAGTCCGGCAAGAGAGGGGCTACAATCTCACTTAGACTCACTTAGAATGAAGGCTGAGTCGCCAGGGGATCCCTGCAGGCTTGGTTTAAGACATGCGTTGAGGTTGCGATGACGGATGCCTCTGGGTCAGAACGATTGAAGCGAGCGAAAGGTATTTCTGAGGGTACGCCCTCATCTCTGCCGGATCACCTCATCCGGGCCACGGCGGCAGAAGGCAAAATCCGAGTGGTGGGCTTGGTGGCCACCCAGGCGGTACAAGAGGCAAGGGAGCGGCACAAGCTCTCCTATGTGGCGACAGTGGCCTTGGGGCGGGCCATGAGCGCAGCCCTGTTGCTGGCGGCCAACTTGAAGCGACGCCAGGCGCGGATTAACCTGCAACTGAAAGGGAATGGCCCCTTGGGCAACATCTGGGTGGATGCCGGCTTGGATGGCACGGTACGCGGGTATGTGAGCAACCCCGCCATTGAGCTTCCTCTCACTGCCGAGAGCAAGTTGGATGTGGGCCAAGCCGTTGGGCGCTATGGCTACCTCCATGTGCTGCGGGATCTGGGGTATGGCCAGCCTTACACCAGCGCGGTGGAGCTGGTTTCGGGAGAGGTGGGAGACGACATCACCTACTACCTCTCCTCCTCAGAGCAGATTCCCTCGGCAGTCCTTCTGGGAGTAAATCTCGACTCACAGCGGGTACGCGCCGCCGGCGGAGTGTTGTTGCAGCTGATGCCAGGGGCGCCGGCCAGTCTGATCCCAGAGATGGAAGCCCGTTTGGCCAAAGTGGAAGAATTTAGCCCGATGTTGGCTTGCGGCGGCGGCTTGCGGGAGCTGTTGCAACTTTGCCTGGGCGACCTGGATCTGAAAATTGCGCCGGAAATGCGCACCATCCGCTTCTACTGCAAGTGCAATTCCGACCGAGTGAAGGGGGCCCTGCGCATGCTGGGGCGGGACGAGTTGCTCGATATGATCCACACCGACAAGGGGGCAGAAGCGGTTTGCCAATTCTGCAACGAGGTCTACCGCATCTCGGAAGACGAGCTGCGCTCGATTGTGGCGGAGATGTCGGCCACCCCCTGATGGCACAATGATGGCCAACTACGGGATCCCGATTCTGACACCTCTCGATGTTGTCTGAGCCCCCGGTTGAGTTGGTTGAATTATCGGTTGTTGTCCCCTGCAAAAATGAGGCGGACAACCTGGAACACCTGTTCGAACGCCTGCAACTTACCTTGGAGCCGCTGGGGATCCCCTACGAGATTATCTGCGTCAACGATGGCAGCCAAGACAACACGCTGGAAAAGCTCATTGCCTTCCATCGTCGGGATCCCCGTATCAAAGTGGTGAACCTTTCCCGTTGCTATGGCAAGGAGATCGCCCTTACTGCCGGCCTCGATCACGCCTCTGGTCGAGCTGTTGTTCCCATCGATGCCGACTTGCAAGATCCGCCGGAGCTGATCCCGGAGATGCTGCAGCAGTGGCGGCAAGGCTATCAGGTGGTTTATGCAGTGCGTCGCAGCCGCCGCGGGGAGAGCTGGCTAAAACGCTTTACAGCCAACGGCTTCTATTGGTTGATTGATCAACTCAGCCAGGTGCGGATCCCGCGCAATACGGGGGATTTTCGACTGCTGGATCGGCAGGTGGTGGAGGCAGTTAAACAGCTGCGAGAGCGCACCCGCTTTATGAAAGGGATCTTTGCCTGGGTGGGCTACCGGCAAACGGCCATTTTTTACGATCGCGCCCCCCGCTTTCGCGGCAAAACCCAGTGGAACTACTGGCGGCTGTGGAACCTAGCCATAGAAGGCATCACCTCTTTTAGCTCTTGGCCGTTGCGGGTGTGGAGCTACATAGGGTTGGCGATCTCGGTTCCAGCCTTTTTGTATGGCCTTTTTCTCATCATCCGCACCTTGCTCTTTGGCTCCGATGTACCTGGCTATGCCTCTTTAGCGGTGATGATCTTGTTTTTGGGCGGGATCCAGCTGATCAGCTTGGGCGTGATTGGCGAGTATTTAGGCCGCGTTTTTGAAGAAGTGAAAGGCCGCCCCCTCTACCTGGTCGATGGCACCTTTGGGTTTGAGACCCCACGACCTTCCCCTGCCCTAGATTCAGTACCTACGCAAAAGCTAGGATGAAAAGTCATCTTTCAGAGTTTTGGATCCCGAGGCAACATAACTTTGGTACTCGCGTATAAAGATATCTTTCATCTCTTCTGGAGATAGCTGGATCCCTTGGATTTTGGCGCGGGCGATGGCCTTCATCAGCTCGATATAGGCCAGGCCCAGAGAGAGAGTGAGGGTGGCTGCCGTAGTGGATTGGATAGCGCTGCCTACAATCCCCGGGCCGGGAATCATCTTCAGCAAGTTGGACACAATCGTTCGCCCGATTGCTGTTGTAATTGTAGTGCCTGCCAAAGCGGCTATCAAAGAGTAGTAAAAAGAAGGGGAAGCCTCGAAGCCAAAAATAAAGCTGATATTGGCAATCATGCCTGCTTGGGCTGTAACCAACAGAGGGGCATCTGCAAAGGGAAGGGGCACTGCCCCGATAAACGCTGCACTGGCCACATAGCCTGATACGTACTTAAAGGCAGCCTCGGCTTTGAGATCCACCCGCAGCAATTGCTGGCGGATAAAGGCAAGGCGAGCCACTTCCGGCAAAAGCTCTAGCGTGCAGCCAATTAGGTGCTCCAGCCCGTGGGCAGGAATGGTAATTTGCCGGTTAATCGCCTTGTTGCGGGCCAAAACGGGAACAATGTAGCGGACAGGCAAATTTTGATGCTGCAAATACCGGAAAAACTCGCTCTCTTCAGGATTGGGATATTCCAAGCATTGGGTTAAGACCAAGATGACGGGAACGTCTTTGAGTTCCAACTCCTTTAGCCATTTGCGTTCAACTTCCTCCAACCGCTTCAGTTCGTGGTGGAGGCAGTACCAAACAAGATGGATGTGATGTTCAGGATCCTTAAAGCGCAGCTCCTCGATAAGCTGGGAAACCTCCAGGCGAACTTGCTGATTCTGTTCACCGTCTAGTTCCATGCCAGGTGTATCGTAGATGGTGATTGGGCAACCTGGCTTGGAATACTGACGAATGTGGCGGGTGACGGGGCTGCCAACACCGGTACGGGCCAGCTCATCTCTAAACACTGCATTGACCAAGGTGCTCTTGCCCACCCCGCTTTTGCCAATGACCAGGATGTTGCAGTGGCCCAACTCTGTCTGCGCCTCTAGGAGGTCCTTCTGTAGTATCTGAGACACCGAATTCCAGAAAGACTTAAAGGCTTCTGGCTTCTCGAGAGATTCAGAAGCTTCTGGGATGCCTCGGGCACGGTCAACAATTTGGCGGGTTAGGTCAGTCAGTTTCTCTAAGAAGGATGGGCTTTTCTGAGACATGCTTCTTGCTTCTTCCCCTAAGGCCGATAGCCCCACAAAGGTAGTTCAGGGCGGATCCTACTGCCAAGTTTCTTCCGATACCGGAGAGTAAACTACCCGGCTCCGACCGCTAAGCGGTACGGAGCGGGCTTTCAGTAGCCCTGGGCCTGCTCTGCTCTACCAGAGAACAAAACAAGCCCGGACCTCCAGGCTGGTTTACGGCAGCCCCCAAGAGCGCAATCACATTCGCACCATTCAAATCCGCATCCCCTTCCCATCCACAGTGCCCACACTTGAACGACTTGCCACTGCGGTAG
>NZ_JBSSAB010000049.1:0-17793 GCF_054058195.1 Thermostichus sp. OS-CIW-29 | reverse complement strand
ATTGCGCTCTTGGGGGCTGTCGTAAACCAGCCTAGAGGTCCGGGCTTGTTTTGTTCTCTGGTAGAGCAGAACAGGCTCAGGGCTACTGAAAGCCCGCTCCGTATCGCTTAGCGGTCGGAGCCGGGTAGTTTACAGTAACTGCAATCACCATCCCTCGCCATCTTCAGGCCAAACTCTCGCAGAGCGGGCAAGAAATTTTTGTTTTCGTGATGGGATCGGCTCAACTTCAGCAAGGCAAATCTCTGGATATCGTGCAAGTTTCTCCAGAAATCGAGGGCAAGCCGGATCCCCAGGTCTTGAGCTTTTTGTTGGACAGCCATTGGGATCTGGTTGGGATTTTGCCATTCAGGCTGGGGATCAATGGGAATCTCTTGCGCCTCTTCGTGGCAGATGGAGCGAACCAAATGGCGCAGATGGTTGCGGAGTTCTTCTAGATCCTGTGGAGATTCAGAGGGCCAATCAACACACTTCCGCCGCTCTTCTAAGGAAAACTTGGCCCATTGATGGAGCTTGAGCTTGATCCCGCACAAATCCAGCTTTAGGCGCAAGGTCATGGGGATGCATCGCAGAGAGTCGGCAAAATCTTGCTCAAACTGAAACAGAGTCATGGGAACCTCGATTAGGAACCAAATCTAGAGTTGAGGGGATTGCTTGAGCGGTGGGTCGGCTTTCTCAAGAGCAACGGCACAGGCTTTTAATTCCGGCTGGCCGGAATCGGGACAACTGATGTCATGGGTAAGGGCATTACACTCGGCTTGTTCTGCCCAGAGGGATCCCCAGTGCATGGGCACAAACACTGTTCCAGGGGCGATGTTGGCAGTTATCTTGGCCGGGAAATAGGCCCGCCCGCGGGCAGAACGCACTTGAACCCAATCTCCATCTTGGATGCCCAGCTTTTCCGCATCGCGAGGATGGATTTCAATAAAGGGTTGGGGGTGCATTTGCTTGATTTTTTCAATCCTGCCGGTGCGGGTTTGGGTGTGCCAATGGCCGTAAAGCCTGCCCGTGGTTAATACGTAGGGAAACTGGGGATCCGGCGGCTCTGCTAGGCCACGGGAATGGTGGGGGATAAAGCGGGCGCGGCCATCGGGGGTCGGGAAACGCCAATCTGTGTAGAGGCGAGTGGACTTAGGGGCCGAGGTTCTTTCTTTGGGATAAGGCCATTGCTGAGGGCCTCGTTCTGCCAAAAGGGCATGGCTGAGGCCGGAGTGATCGCAGAGGCGATTTGCGGTAAGGGCGGCAAATTCTGCATAAACCTCTGCCGCGGTTTGGAAGGAAAATTGCGCTTCAAAGCCCAACCTGCGCCCCACTTCAGCAAAGATCTCCCAATCGGGTCGGGCTTCGCCAGGGGGATCTCGAAAGGCTTGACAAAGGGTAACCCTGCGCTCGGAGTTGGTCATCACCCCGGTTTTCTCGCTCCACTGACAGGCAGGCAAAAGCAAATGGGCATATTCTGCCGTTTCTGTAGGGTAATAAGCCTCTTGATAAACAGTAAAGGGAGACTTTTTCAGGGCTTTTTTGACCCGTTCCAGATCCGGAAAGCTCACCAAAGGATTAGTGGCCACAATCCAGAAGAACTGCAGGGATCCCGTCTCCAGAGCGGCAATCATCTCGGTGGCCCTCAGTCCTGGGTGGGGGGAGATGGAGCCGCCGGGCAAACCCCAAGCCTGCTCCACCTCTGCCCGATGCTGGGGCTGGCTCACCAGCCGATATCCCGGCAGCAGATGGGATAACCCCCCTGCCTCTCGACCGCCCATGGCATTGGGCTGGCCGGTCAAGGAAAAGGGGCCCGTCCCCGGTCGGCCAATTTGCCCGGTCAGGAGATGCAGGTTGATTAAGCTGGTGATCTTGGCGGTGCCCTCACTGGACTGGTTTAGGCCCATCGACCAAAGGGAGAGAACCCTTTGGGATCCCTGCCAAAGCTTGGCTGCTTCGATCAAATCCTCGGTGGCAATTCCGCAGCGCTGGGCCACAATCTGCGGTTCATAATCGGCCAGCAAAGCTGCATATTCAGCAAAACCTTGGGTGCAGCCCTCGATAAAATCAGCAGCAATGGATCCCCACTTTAACAACAAATGGGCAATCCCATTGAAAAGATCGATATCCGTACCGGGGCGAATTTTTAAGTGGAGATCGGCAGCTTCTGCTGTCTGAGTGCGCCGGGGATCCACGACCACCATTTTGAGGGGGGATCCGGGCTTGTGCCGCTTCTTCAAGCGATTAAAAAGAATCGGATGGCACTCGGCGGTGTTGGTGCCCACCAGAAAAGCCAGATTGCAGAGATCGAGATCCTCGTAGCAGCAGGGGGGGCCATCGGATCCCAGGGATTGGGTGTAGGCCGAGACGGCTGAGGACATGCACAGGCGCGAGTTGGTGTCGAAATTGTTGGTGCCCAGGCAGCCCTTAATGAGCTTTTGAGCAACGTAATAGTCTTCAGTGAGCAACTGCCCCGATCCATACATAGCCATGGAGTGAGGGTTGTCTTTGAGGCAGCGCAGCCGAGAAACCATCTCCTCAAAAGCCTGATCCCAAGAAATGCGACGAAAGGGCTGGCCCAAGCTCTCCCGAAACAGGGGATAGAGCAGCCGATCTCGACCAACTGCCTCCAGAACCGTAGCCCCCTTTACACAGACCATCCCCAAGCTGGAAGGATGCTCCCGGTCGCCTCTTATTTTCCAGCCACCTGAGGCTGTCGAAACCGCTTCCAATCCACACCCTACGCCGCAGTAGGGACATAGGGTTTTGATGACGGCTTTTTCCGGCTCCATCGCGGTCACCATGAGTGGGGATCCCTGTCAGGATGGATAAGTGTCTTGCATTTTGGATCCCGATAGGCCATCAGGTTAAGGATCTCTCAGCCGAGGAGATCGGCCACTTGGATCTCAAATCCGGGCAATACAACCTGGCTTTTGGCAGTCTCTTGTTCGGTTAGCCAAAGGTGGCGATCCTGAGTCTGGATAAAAATAAATTTGCTTTTGGGAAAAACCAGCCAGACTTCCAGCGCACCGGAGCTGAGATACTCCTGGGCTTTCAAGAAAATGTCCTCTCCAGAGTCGGTTGGGGAGAGGATCTCTCCGGTGAGGGGATAGCTCTGCGGCAAAGTGGCAATATCCTCTCCAAATTGCTGGATTAAATCTGGAGACAGGTAGGCAACATCAGGTCTTCTGACTTTGCCTGTCGTTTGGCAGGGAGCCTTCACCAAAACCATACCCCCCAATGGCAGACATTCAACATAACCGAGCCAACGGAAGAGAAGTCGGGTTTGGATCTTTGCATGCCCTAAGGTTTGCCCCACTTTCTCCACAATGTAGCCATCTACCCATTTGGTTGGAGCAACTGGGTTGGCCAGACAGTCGGCAAGGGTTTTGGGCAGGGCAAGACCCGCTCCTCCATTGGGAGATCGGTTGGAACTACCTGAACCGGAGCAGCGGCCATCAACTTCCCTCTCCAAGTATTTTGAACCCTAGCTCAATCCCCTCCATGGGCAAAGCGGCGATAGAGGAAGTCAAGGGCGCGGTTACGCAATTCGTAGAACTCAGGCATTTCCATAATGCGGGAGCGGATGCGCGGTCGCTCAAAGGGAATGGTCAAGATCTCACCAATATGGGCAGCGGGGCCGTTGGTCATCATCACCACACGGTCTGACAAGTAGAGAGCCTCGTCGATGTCGTGGGTAATCATCAAAACTGTGCAGCGGTGATCCCGCCAAATGGCCAGCAGCTCATCTTGTAGATCTTCCTTGGTAATGGCATCCAAGGCCCCAAAAGGCTCATCCAAGAGCAAAACTTGCGGACGAACGGCAAGAGCACGGGCAATGGCTACCCTTTGCTTCATGCCTCCAGAAAGCTGCTTGGGCCGCTTGTGGGCTGCCTCTGCTAAACCTACCAATTCTAGGTGTTCTTCAACGATTTCCCTTTTCTCCCGCCGGGATTTGTTTGGGTAAACCTGATCCACCACCAGATAAATATTTTCAAAGGCAGTCAGCCAGGGCAAAAGGGAATAATGTTGAAACACCATCATCCGATCTGGCCCTGGGGAGGTGATGGGCTGGCCCTTGAGGGCGATGGATCCCGAAGTGGGAGTCGAAAAACCCGCCACCATGTTGATCAAGGTGGATTTGCCACAACCCGAGTGGCCGATAATGCAAACAAACTCACCGGCGGCCACTTCCAGATTGATATTTTCCAGCGCAACGAAGGGCCCTGCTGAGGTGAAGTAGGTCTTGCCCACATTCTGAAGACAAAGAAGGGGCAGTCCTGCAACCGGAGATGCAGAAGATAGCGGTGAGGAAGATAGGCGAGAACTGGTCATCATGGTGTTTTCCAATCGAGAGTTTAAGGTAACAAAAGCTAAACTTCGCTGAGCTGGTACTCCTGCAGCTTCAGATCCTGCCGGATGGCCACCGACTCCAGGTAAGCAACGGGATCCTCTCCGTCAAAGCGGGATCCATCGCCAAAGAGTAAAGCTCCGCGGTCGTGGGCCCGATCCGGAAGGCCCAGTTCTCTGGCGGCTAGGGCGTAGGTTTCGCTGTCCAGAACTTGGTCGAGAACCGAAACCCAATTGCGGGGAAAAGCGCAGAGTCCCCAGCGAGCCATCTGCGTCAGGATCCAGAGGTGTTCCAATCTTTCCGGACAGGTGTTGCGCCCGTTGGCAAACTGGTGAAAACCGGTGAGGGCTTGGGATTCATCGGCAATTCCCCGCTGCAGAATACCCGTCCACCCCGGCTGCAGATCCTCCAGGGCCACGCCCACATACTGGGGCTGAGCCAGCCACTCCAAGATCTCAGAACGGTGCTGCGGCTGATCGCAGTAGTGACAAGCCTCCAGTAGTGCCTTGACCAGAGCTACATGGGTACGGGGGTAGTTTTGCGCCCAATCCTGGCGCACTGTCAGCACTTTTTCAATGTGGCTGGGCAAGATTTCGAGAGTGGTGGTGACGATAAATCCCAACTGTTCCCGCACGGCGCGGGAGTTCCAGGGCTCGCCCACGCAGTAGCCATCGATGTTGCCGGCCTTGAGGTGGGCCACCATCTGCGGGGGTGGGATCACCGTCAACGTAACGTCCCGATCCGGATCCACCCCCCCACCGGCCAGCCAGTGCCGCAACAGGAAGTTTTGCATGGAAGCCGGATGAACCACTCCCAGGGTGTGGACTGTGTCGGGGGTGTGGTTGAGGTATTGGCGAAAATCCGCCAGGCTTTGAACGCCTCGCTCCAAAAGTCTGCGCCCAAAGGTAATGGCGTTGCCGCCACGGGAGAGGGTTAAGGCGGTTACCAAAGGCACCGGAACTCCCCCTACTCCCAAGGTGGAAGCCAACGGGATCCCGGCCACCACCATGGCCGCATCCAGCCGACCGGAGCGGATCCCTTCCCAGATGGTCTTCCAGCCTGGCTCCCGCACCAGGGTGACCTGCTCCAGGCCATGCTTTTGAAACAGGCCTTTTTCCTGCGCCACCACCAGAGGCGCGCAGTCGTTGAGGGGCACAAAGCCAATCTCCAAATTGACCTTCTCCAGGCCGTGTTTGGCAATGGCCACGCGAACAGGCGTTTTTTGGCGAGCCCGCTTTTGCTGGTTGAGAAAGTAGATCATCTCTCCCCGCAGGCTGTAGTAGTCGGGGTGACGCACCACTTCCAAACGATGGCGGGGTCGAGGAAAAGGGATCCGCAAAATCTGGCCAATGCGGGCCTCCGGGCCATTGGTCATCATTACCACCCGATCCGAAAGCAGCAGCGCCTCATCCACATCGTGGGTAACCATGACACAGGTGAGCTGCTCCGCCTGGGCAATCTCCATCAGTTGCTCCTGCAGGTTGCCGCGCGTCAAGGCATCCAGAGCGCCAAAGGGCTCATCCAACAGCAGCACCCGCGGACGGATGGCCAAAGCCCGGGCAATGGCTACCCGCTGTTTCATCCCTCCTGACAGATGGGCCGGTCGCTTGTCGGCTGCCCCCTGCAACCCCACCTGGCGGATGTGCTCTTCCACAATCCGGCTTCGCTCTGCTTTGGGAAGGGATCCCAGCACCTCGTCCACAGCCAGGGCAACGTTCTCCCGCACGGTCAGCCAGGGCAGCAGGGAATAGTTCTGAAACACCACCATGCGATCTGGGCCGGGATCTGTAACCTGTCGGCCCTCCAGGAGAATGCCTCCGCGGGAAGGCTTTTCCAGGCCGGCGATGATGTTGAGCAGGGTCGATTTGCCACAGCCGGAGTGGCCGATCAACGAGACAAATTCCCCCTTTTGGATCTCCAGGTGGATGTCTTTCAGGACAGGATAGACCTCTCCGTTGTCGAGGAGAAATTCCTTGTCGACATGATCCACTTCAATGTAAGGCTGAGTCTTCATGATTCCCCTGAGATGATTTCTGAGAGCATGGAGAAATTGTCAGCAACCAATCTAAAACTCGGCCAAGCTCATTTAGCGATCCTCAGCCACCACCAGCGAGCCAATCCAAGCCGTGATCCGATCCAGCAGAAGACCCACCATCCCGACATAGATCAAAGCCAGAATGATTTCGCTGATGCGGGAGCTATTCCAGGCATCCCAGATGAAGAACCCGATGCCCACACCGCCAATCAACATTTCCGCTGCCACAATGGCCAGCCAAGACAAGCCCACCCCAATGCGCAAGCCGGTAAAAATATAGGGCACAGTTGCCGGGAAAACGATTTTGAAAAAGTACTTCCAGCCGGACATGCGCACAATTCTGGCCACGTTGCGGTAGTCCTGTGGGATCTGCTGTACGCCGACAACGGTGTTGATCAAAATGGGCCAGAGGGCCGTAATGAAGATTACGAAAATGGCGGAAGGGTTGGCATCTCGAAAGGCAGCCAAAGAAATCGGCAGCCAGGCCAAAGGCGGCACCGTGCGCAGCACCTGAAAAATGGGATCCAAAGCCTCGTACAGCCAGCGATTGACCCCGATGATCATGCCGCCCACAACCCCCACCAAGCCGGCCAGGGCAAACCCAATGAACACCCGCCGCAAGCTGGCCCAAATTTGCCAGAACAGCCCTTTGGCATTGCCGCCATAGTCAAAAAAGGGATCTTTAATGAGGGGATCCCAGGTGTCCTGCCAAACCTGGAGAGGGGTGGGCAAGTTGGCTCCGGGGCGGCTGTAAATGATTTGCCAGAGAATCAGGACGAGCAAAATGGCCGTAGCGGGCAACAGAATGCGACGCAGCGCTTTGTGGATTTGGACTCTTTGCCGCCAAGCAGAAGAAGGTGCAGAACTGGCGGGGGAACCGATTCCGGTACTGGACTGAAGAACAGAACCTTGGCCGGTTTTCAGCAGCCAGTGGCCTAGGCCAACCAGTAGGGGAAGCAGGATCCGAAAGAGGTGGTAGCCCAACTGTAGGGCAGAGTGGAAAATCCTCATGGCTTGCTGGGAGTAAGGTTGAAGTCAACTTAAGAGGATCCCAAGAGAGAAGGGGTTTCAGTTGAACACTCTTTGTGGGGATTCGGGGATCCCTTCTCTCCTGGACAGAGGGTTTGCAGCTAACTTGCTGGGGAAAGTTGGGAAATTAGGCCAGCTTCTTAATCGCCAATTTCTCCAGGTAGGCGGCAGGATTTTCGGGATCGAACTGCACCCCGTCGAAGAAGGTTTCCACTCCTCGGGAAGGGCTGGGGGGAATGGCCGCCTCCTGGCCAATGGCTTTGGCAGCTTCCCGCCAGAGTTCTTCCCGATTCACCCGCTCCACCAAGGCTTTGGTATCGGTGTCGGCAGGTAGGTAACCCCAGCGAATGTTTTCGGTCAAGAACCAGAGATCGTGGCTCTTGAAGGGGTAGGAAGCGTAGTTCTGCCAGAACTTCATCAGGTGGGGGCTGTTTTCAACGACCTTGCCGGTGCCGTAGTCAAAAGTGCCCCGAGAACGGCCCAAGATATCGGTCACGGGAACCCCCAGCCAGCGGCGGTCGCCGATGATGCGACACATCTCCTCTTTGTTTTCCATCTGGTCGCACCAGATCTGGGCTTCCAGCACCGCTTTCAACAGGGCAAGGGTGGCTTTCGGGTGCGCATCCACCCAGTCGGCCCGCAGGGCAAAGGCCTTTTCCGGGTGGCCGTTCCACAGCTCGCCGGTGGTGAGGGCACTATACCCCTCTTTTTGGTTCACCAGCTGGGCATTCCAAGGCTCGCCCACACAGAAGGCTTCCATGGTTCTGGATTTCATATTGGCCACCATCTGCGGCGGCGGCACCACAATGATGGAGACGTCGCTAGTGGGATCGATCCCGCCTGCGGCCAGCCAGTAGCGCATCCACACGTCGTGGGTGCCACCAGGGAAGGTCATTGCACATTTGGGATCCCCGCCGGCAGCTCGGACCTCGGCAAACTTGGCCTTGAGGGGGGAACTATCCAGGCCGATTTGCAAATCCCGATATTGGTTGGAAATGCTAATGCCCTGACCGTCCAGATTGAGACGGGCCAAAATGTACATAGGCACCGGCTTGCCATCGGTAACTTTGCCGGTGGTGATGAGGTAGGGCATGGGGGTGAGGATGTGTGCCCCATCGATGCCGCCGGCGGCGGATCCCAGCACCAAGTTGTCGCGGGTGGTGCCCCAAGAGGCCTGCTTGACCACCTCCACATCTTTCATGCCGTACTTGTCGAAAAACCCCTTCTCTTTGGCGATGATCAGGGGGGCCGCGTCGGTTAGAGCGATGAACCCCAGCTTGGCGCTGGTGGTTTCGGGAGTATCGGCCTGCGCCACCCAGTAGCCTTTGCCCAAGGATTGCGATTGGGCGCGCGGGATCCCAGCCGTGGCCGCCCCAGCCGTGAGAGCAGCCACCCCGGCCAAAAATTGCCGACGGGAGACGGGAGAGGAAGTGCTGAACAGCTTAGACATCGAAACCTCCAAGATTTACAACGACGAAGAAAGAAAAACTTTCAGGACGGCAACAGAACCGCTAGCGGGTTACCAAAACAGAAGCCTGGGCGGCGGACGGATGCTGACGCGGCCTGGCCCCAAAGTGCTCCCTGAGCAACTCCACCAAGACCGGCTTGAGGTCTTCGCAAGGGATCCCTTTGCGCACGCATTCGCCCAGCTTGGCGTCTTTGCCCACCTCTCCCCCCATGTAGATGTCCACGGCCTCCACCACCCTGCCGTCCTTGCGAGCAGTGGTGCCCATAAGGCCGATATCGGCTACTTGGGGTTGGCCGCAGGAGTTGGGGCAGCCCGTCCAGTGGATGCGCACCGTTTGGGGGATCTCCAGCTCCGCCTCCAGCTCCTCCATCAAGGCCACAGCCCGGTTTTTGGTCTCGATAAGGGCAAAGTTGCAGAACTGGTTGCCCGTACAGGACACCAACCCCCGCTGCAAGGGCCCTGGGTTGGGGGAGAACTTCTTCAAGAGCGGCTCTTTGAGGAGCGGGGCCACTCGGGAGTCGGGCACATTGGGGATGAGCACGTTCTGCTCCACCGTCAGCCGCAGCTCCCCGGAGCCGTACACCTCCGCCAAGCGGGCCAGCTCCATCATCTCCAGGGCGTTGAGCCGCCCCACAGGCACGTGCAGGCCGACAAAGTTGAGGCCCGGCTGCTTCTGGGCATGCACCCCCAGCAGATCCCGCTTGTGCCAGACCACCTCATCTTTTTCCGCTGCCCTGAGCAGAGGGTGGCCAGTCTGGCGCTCCACAGCCGCCCGGAACTTCTCTAGGCCCCACTCGTCAATGAGCCACATCAACCGCGCCTTTTGCCGGTTGGCCCGCAGGCCGTGATCCCGGTAGACCAGCAGCACCGCCTCGCACAGAGGAACCACATCGCGGGGATCCACCCAGACATCTAGGCCAATTGCCTCGGCGCAGCGGCGAGCCGAGAAAAAGCCGCCCACCAGGACGTTGAAGCCCAGGCGGCCATTTTTGAAGGCGGGCACAAAGGCCAGGTCGTTGATCTCCGCATGCACGGAGTTGTCGCGACAACCGCAGATGGCGATGTTGAACTTGCGCGGCAGGTTGCTGAAGGAAGGGTTGCCCTCGCCGTTGTTGGTGATCATGTCCTGCACCTTGCGGGTGAGACCGCGCACATCGATCAGCTCGTCCGGGTCAATACCGGCCAGAGGGGATCCCGTGATGTTGCGCACGTTGTCCATGCCCGACTGGATGCTGGTCAGGCCTACCTCTTTCAGGTAGCCCAGGATCTGGGGCATTTCCTCGATGGGGATGCCCCGCAGTTGCAGGTTCTGCCGGGTGGTGATGTCGGCTACGCCCTGTTCTCCATAGGGGTGGATGATTGCGCCCAACATCCGCATTTGGCCGCTGGTTAGGATCCCATTGGGCAGGCGCAGCCGCAGCATGAACTGACCTGGGGTGCGCTTGCGAAAGAAGATCCCCAGCCACTTGAGGCGGTGATCCCGGTCGTCTTCAGGAATGTTCTCCCAACCCATCCGGGCAAACGCCTCCAGCTCGGCCTTGACCGCCAGCCCATCCTTTTCGCTTTTGAGGCGTTCAAATTGGTTCGCCATGATCGCTGCTGTGGGGTGAACACTGGCTACTCTAGCGATGACGAACTGTTAACTTTGGTATTGGCAGTTACACTCTGTAACAGGTTATGCAGTTTTGTCATTCTCGAATTGCGCTTTATGCATAAAGTCAAGCTTCCAGGAGCAGCAGACTCCTCTCTCCCCTTTGGGAAAGGGGCTGGGGGTGAGGAAAAGCTAGTTGAGAGGGTTGAAAGAGTTGAAAGGCTCCCTCTGCCAGAGCAGACGGGGCGGGATCCCCAGCCCTTCGGTGAGGGGTGCGGGCCGTTGGGAAGTTTGGGGATCGCAGTCGTAGAGAGCGGTGGTGTAGCGGTAACTGCGGGGGGGGCCACCGTTGAGGCGAATGCCGCTAATTTCAAAGGTGTAGTTGCGATTGGGCTGGATCGAACCCACGGAGTAGGTCAAAGTTTCCAGGCCAAAGGCGGGATCCCCCACGCGGAGATCTCCAACAGGCACCGGCTCGCCGCTGAGGGCATCGGTGATGCGGACTTGGGCTTGGCTGAGATCAGCCTTGCCGCCACGGCTGGGCACCGAGAAAGACCAGCGGTAGGCAGACAGGGGCTGGCCGGAAAACCCTTCTAGGCGGTAGAGGTAGCCGTCTTTCTCCGGGAAGGCGATGAACTCTGGATCTGGCACCGACTCGTCAAAACCGAAGATCCAGTTGGCGTTGGCCTGGGTCACCCGTCCAGCCCGTGGGTCAAAGACAATGCCGTAGGCCCCCTGGGCGTACTGAGGATACAGGTTCCAGCGGCGATGCCCCACATCCACAAAGTTTTCTCGACCTGGCTCGGCAAAATAGATGTCCACCTGCCGCGCCAACACCCGGCCTGGATCGGGGCCGTTCAGCTCTAGGATGGGCCCAACCGCCAGGTTGCTGAAGCGGGATCCCGCCTCCCCAGCAGGGGTAAAGCAGCGCCAAGAAGGGGGCGGCTGGTGGCTGAGAGTACCATTGGCTACCTGCATCAAGGCCGCTTGCTGGGCGGCTTCTAGGAACTGAGGATTGAGCTTCACCGGCGGTAACTGGTGCAACAGCCGTAGAAAATTCAGCCGATCCATCATCTTTTGGGCTGCTGCAGGCGTAAGGCGACCGGGGTTGCAGGTGGCAACCTGGGGCTGTTCGGCGTAAATAGGCCCCGTGAAGCTGCGGGTCTGGCGATCCAACCGGCACAGGAAGCTGGCAATCGGCACTTCCCCTGCCCGCGGTGGCTCCATCGAGGTAGGGGATCCTCCACAGGCCGCCAGCAGACAAAGACAAAAGATCCCCACGATCCTCAAAGCCCAAAGCTGAACCAACTTGGGCAACCGCTGCAAGGGCATGCAAAAACCAGCCGAATTATGAGCCGGTGGGGGTGGGGGTGATGCTGGGGGGGCTGACGGTGCTGCTGCTGCTCTCGCCACAAGCAGGCAACAAGCCCAGACAGGCAAACAGGGCTAAGGCCGCCAAAAGCTGGTGGGTCACTTTGGGTTGCAACGTAGCCATGACAACAAACCTCCCAAATGCTGCTGGGTTTGATCCTGTTCTATCACCTGGCCAGGTGGGTTACAGCACCAAGATCCATGGCGACAAGGGTATAACTTAAGCCCAAGTCAAGGAACGCTCACCCAAGTCGGCTACATCCACTAGGACTGGGATCCAAGCCCACTTTTTCTCTCCACCCATAGTGGAGTACGGATCCCCACAACTGATACATTCACGCTGAACTCTCCTGAACATGGTTCAGGAAAGAAGCGAGCGCATCCTGCCTATCTCTGTTCGCGTCAGCGGGACGGAGTCCAAACAGGAAGGCGGTATCCCGCAAAGCCCTGAGGAATACCCCCCGAGCGCTTTCCCCCTTCACTTCCCGGCAACCGTTGCGGTGGACTCAAGGATCAGGGGGAAACTTGGTCTACTATATCCCTCTCAATGACTTTTGCCAAACCGCCTAAAGCTCAGTAAATTCAGCAAAGTTCAGGGTTTTGGGGGTTAGAGGCATGCTCTTCTTGCGCTCAAGCGAAAGATTGCTGTGATCAATGCTGCTTTTTGCCCGATTGATAAGGGATCCCCAAAAGCTTGTCAGGGGGTGATCTGGAACTCCAGGTTGTAGGTTTGGAGTAAGTTTATGGTTTCGTGATCGGTGATGTTGGTGTCGGCCAGCTCCAAGTTGTAGAAATCGATGAACTCTTCGTGGTCAAAATAGGGGCCGGCATGCCAGGTACCCATCTCCAGTTTGATAAAGCGATCCCCAGGCACCCGAAAGGCTTGAATCTGATCCACGTGCAGCTCATCGGCAGGGGGTGCAACACCAATAAACCACTCCTTGCCATTGAGGGATCCCAGGCACTGGGTGCAGCGGATGTGGTGGGTGATCTGAGTAAACTTGAGGCCGCGGCGAGGCAAGCGCATGATGTAAAAGCGGGGCTGCCCTTGATTCAAGAACAACTGAGCATCTTGACTGTCGAAGGGTTTGTGATCGGGAGTGGGGCAAATGACCTGTCCGTAGGGGGCAAAGTTTTCCGGTTCAGCGAGATGGGCCTTCAGTTGGCGCAATTGGCTGGTCACCCTGCTCTTCTCCTTTGCGTTTGACGAGCTGTCTTGTGTCTCACTGTTGCCCTACAACGTGAGCACGAGGGCGTGAAGACGCAAACAGCCCAGCGAACCCCATTCTATCGAGACTTGGCCAGGCAGCTTCCCTTCTGGAAGGGATCCCTGAGCAAGCCCAAGCTGCTCAAGGTCGCAAGTACAATGGGAAAACTTCCCAGCCTCAGCAGAGCAAATGGCGATGCAGCGGGACTTACAAGAGCTGATCATCTCCCCAGCTCAAGTTCAAAGCCTCTCTCAAGTGCCGGTGGCTTGGTTGTATCGGCCTCGGCCCGTTCGTCGTTTTAAAGACCGTCTGCGCCAGTTCTCCGCTTTCTGGGATCTCCTACGCTTGCTGGTGACGCTGGACTTGTTCTTGCGTTTCTTGACCTTCTGGACAGGGGGATCCCTACTTACCCTGGTGGGGCGGATTTGGATCCCTGGCCTACAGGCCACTTGGGGCACTTGGCCGGTGGAATGGGGGATCCTGGCGGCTATTGCCGCCCTGGGCCAAGCCTATTGGATTTTCCGCAGCCGCCGCATGCCGCTGCTGTTGAACTTGCTGGGGGAAGTGGATCGCTACAACCGAATCATCCAGGCCATCCACGTCAACGACCAGTTGGTGGAAGCGGGCAACCCCGAGGTGAAGCTGGCCCAGAGGGCTGAGGTGATCGAAGCCCTGAAGCTGACCCGGGCCGATCTCATCCGCGCCTTGAAAACCGAACGGATCTTGCGGCAAAACGAAGACTTGATCGAGCAGCAGAGCGAGTTCTTCGGCGATAACTTGGCAGCTTTGACAGCTCTGCAGGTGAGCGAGCAGGCCAGCGAACAGGGTCGTATCCTAGAGACTGCTTTACAGATTGCTTTGCAGGTGCGCTCCCAAATCCGCCGTTTGCAAGAGCGAGAAGCCAACCACCCCCCAAGCAGGGATCCAGACACCATTAGGGAAGATAGGCAGGATACAGACGGCAACTCGGATTGGCAATGAGCCTTTTGGCCCGCTCCCTCAGCTACGCCCAGAACCACAGCGACATGCTGTTTCAAGCTTTCGTCCAACACCTACAACTGGTGGCGGTGCCTTTGGGAATGGGGCTGCTGTTGGGTTTGCCGCTGGGTTTTTTCAGCTCCCGCTCCCAGATGCTTTCTCTGGTGGTGATCAATGCGTTCAGCAGCCTGCGGGTGATCCCCAGTTTGGCCATTTTGTTTTTGGCCATCCCCTATTTTGGCCTTAGCTTCCGTTCGGCAGTCGTCGCCCTAACCCTCCTGGCTTTGCCCCCCATTCTGATCAGCACGGATGTGGCCTTCCGCAGCCTTGAGCCGGCCCTGCGGGAAGCTGCCCTGAGCATGGGCATGACTCCTGCCCAGGTACTGCGGCACGTGGAGATCCCTTTGGCCTTGCCGGTGATCTTGGCCGGTGTTAAAACGGCTACCATTGAGGTGATTGCCAGTGCTACGCTAGCAGCGTTTATCGGCGCGGGAGGGCTGGGTACTTTTATCACCCTGGGGTTTGCTCTCTATGACAACGCTATCTTGCTGGTGGGGGCGGTTCCAGTGGCCCTTCTGGCTATTGCGGCCGAGATCGGCCTTGGCACTCTGCAGCGGGCTTTGGAACCTCCCCAAGCCTGAGGTTCTGTGAGGGATCCCATGCTGTCTTCCTCTAGTTCTTCTGAAGTGCGATCCCGGTGGCCTTTCCGCTCCATTCCTTTGCGGGTGGCGTTGCTGCTGCCCCTAGTGCTCTCAGTAGCAGGGGGAGTGGGGGGAGTGGCCTATCTCTCCTGGCAGGGCGGGCGACACCTGGCGCTGCGCTTGACGGAGCAACTGAGGCGGGAAGTTACCGACCGCACCGAAGAGCATCTTGCCAGATATTTGCAAATTCCCCTTCAGATCAATGCCCTCAATCAAGGGGCAGTGAGGGGGGGGCTGCTGCCCGATTTGACAACCCCCAGCCCAGCCGATCTAGAGGTGCTGGAAGCTCACTTTGCCCGCCAGTTGCAGCCATTTCCTGAGCTCAGCTATGTCGGCTTTGTCTCGGCTCAAGGGGGGTTTGTGATCGCCCGCCGTCACGCCAATGGGTCGATCTGGACTTACCACACCCCCAGCCTGCTGCCGGGATCCGCCCAGGGCCGCCAACGGGATCCGGAAACAGGGGATCCCACAGGGTTCACTCGCCAGTTGGGCTTTGTGGATCTGAGGCAGTTGTTCTGGTTTCCCCAGCTCCTGCAGTCGGAAGGGATCCGCGACACTTGGGTGGTAACCCGATTTTTTGCGGAGCTTCCTGCCCAGGATCCAGAGCGGCTGATCATGACGTCCCTATCCCTGACCGACTCGGGGGGGCGGGTTTACGGCAGCTTAGTGGCTTCCCTCTCCGTCCGGCAGCTTCAAGCCTTTCTGGAACAGATGGAAGGCCGTTCTCCTGCAGAGGTGAGTTTTCTGCTGGACGAGGAAGGACAGGTGGTGGCCAGTACGGCGGGGCCTGCTCCCCATCCGCTGCTGGTGGCTGTGCAAGAGCAGGTGGGCTCCTGGGAGACGGCCTCTTCTCAGAATTCGCTGCGCCTCGTGGTTGGCGGGATCCCCTACTGGGTGGAGGTGGAGTCCCTCCAGAGTAAAGGGAGGCTAGGTTTTTATTTCGTGTACGGGATCCCAGAGGCAACCCTTCTGGCCGAAGTCCATCGGGGCGCCCAACAGGCTGCGCTGCTGGGGGGTGGGCTATTGCTGAGCATGCTGGGGACAGGGATCCTCCTCGGCGAAGCTCTCTCCCATCCCCTGCGCCGCCTCACCCAAGTAGCCGAGCAATTTATCCAAAGCGGCTTCCAGCCCTGGCCCCCTTTGGATCCCGGCCCCATCCAGGAGGTGCAGACGCTAACCAAAGCCTGGCAGCAGGCGGCAGCAGCTCAGCAGGCCCTGCTGGATCGTCTCTGGCAGCAGCAGCAAGAATACCGCGCCGTGGTGGAGCAGCAGACAGAGCTCATTTGCCGCTTTCGGCCCGATACCTGCATCACCTATGTCAATCCTGCCTACTTGCGCTTCTTCGGTCGGCGGGCAGAGGAGGTGGTGGGCCAACCTTGGCGGGATCGGCTGCCGGAAGAAGAGCAGGCTAAGGTGTTGCAAGCTTTTGCTGCTCTCACGCCTGAGCATCCTTTCTACTGCAGCGAGCGGGAGTACCCCGGAGAAAACGGCCAGTCCCGCTGGATTAGCTGGGTAGATCAGGGCATTTTCGACAGCCGAGGCCGCTTGGTGGAGATCCTATCGGTGGGGCGGGAGATCACCGAGCAAAAGCGGGCAGAACAACAGTTGCAAGCCCTCAACCGGGAGCTGGAAGCCCAGGTGGAGCTGCGCACGGCCAAGCTGCAGCAGGCCTTGTATTTTGAGGGGGTGCTGCGCGCCCTCAGCAGCCGGATGGTGGTCAGCCTAAACGAGGGGGAAATTCTTGAAGAAGTGGTCAGAGCCCTTGCCGAAGCGCTAAGCCTGACCTGCTGCCAAATCCTGCTGCTTTTAGAAGATGGGTCAACCTGGATCCCTGGCTACTGCTACTCCCCCTCTCTCTCTTCTGACGTGGCTCAAGATGGCGGGGCGGATCCCTTGCATGGGCCAGACTACGCCAGTGACCCGGAGTTCTTGCGCCTGCTGCAGTCCCATTCTTCCTCACAGCAGAAATGGAAAATCCACTGCTGTTGTCGGAAGGAAGGACGCTGGGTGCGGCTGCTGGCCTGCACCCTTTGGGACAAAGAGAAGCGGCTGGGAGCTTTGCTGTTGGAGCGGCTGCCGGAGCAAGAGTTTTCCGAAGACGAGATTCAACTGGCCTATCAGGTGGCCAACCTATGTGCCCTGGCCATCCGCCAAGCCCGTTTGTACCAAGCAGCCCAAGCGCAGGTGAAGGAATTGGAGCGGCTGAATCTGCTGAAGGATGATTTCCTCAGCACCGTCTCCCACGAGCTGCGCACCCCCATGACCAATGTGCGCATGGCCTTGCAAATGCTGCAAATGACCCGCGATAACCCCGAGAAACAGCGGCACTACTTCACCATTGCCCTGAAAGAGTGCAACCGGCAAATCGAGCTCATTAACGACCTGCTGGATATGCGACGGCTGGGAGCCGGGACGTATCTGCTGCAACCAGAGAATATTTTTCTGCCGCGGTATTTACAAGATTTGCTGGCCGGGGCTCAGCCTTTGGCCCAAGCCAAACATCAACACCTGCAACTGCACCTGGAGGCAGGGATCCCCTCGCTTTGGGCCGACCCCACCTGCTTGGGGCGCATTCTGCGCGAGCTGCTGCACAACGCCATCAAGTACACGGCCCCCGAGGGATCCATCCACCTGCGGGTTGTCTCAGAAGGAGAGGGGATCCTCTTCGTCTGCAGCAACAGCAGCGAGATCCCAGAGCCAGAGCTGCCCCGCATCTTTGAAAAGTTTTACCGGATCCCGCAATCGGATCGCTGGAAGCACGGCGGCACCGGCCTGGGGCTGGCTTTGGTGAAGCAACTGGTGGAGCATATGGGGGGGAATATCTCCGTCAACAGCTCGGATGGATGGACGCATTTCCAAGTTTGGTTGCCCCAAGGTGAGGATCCTGCTCCGCCATTGCCCGGCCCACCCCCAATGTCAGAAGACCTCCCCTTTTGGAAAGAGGCTGGGGGTGAGGGGCATACGTAAACTACCCGACCCTGACTGCTTCGCAGTACAGGGCGGGCTTTCGGCAGCCCTGCAGTTGGCAAGCCAACCACGAACCTCTAGGCTGGTTTACAGCAGCCCCCAAAAGCGCAATCACCTT
>NZ_JBSSAB010000048.1:0-18154 GCF_054058195.1 Thermostichus sp. OS-CIW-29 | reverse complement strand
TCGCGAAATGAGAAGATACGTGCATCGTAGGTAACGAACCTACGCTTGAACTCTTTAACCGGACGGTTGCGCTGTCTCGCCACTTTGCGAGCGCCCGCCACCCGTCTGCACACCTGTTGAGCCAAGTTACTGGACAAGCCGAACCGAGCTCGAATCTCGTAGTAGCAAAGGGATTGCAGTTTAACCGCGTTGACGATCTTCTCCGGCGTGTTCTGGTTGACCCAGTTCAATGCCTGCACAAAGACATCCATCGTCGCGTCCAATTTGGCGGCTTGCGACTGGGACGCCTTGAGCTTACAGGAGACGGTCAGGACTTGGCTCATAAGTTCATTGTACTTCATCAAAGCGCATTCCTCCCGGCAGTGACCCTACGGGTACAGTGCGGGGCTCCTGCGATTTCTAGCTGACGCGACAGAGATTTAGGAGCTTCCTTATCAATCCTCTGCAGTTGCGTTTTGCTGCAAATCTTGGGTTAGAAACGCTCAAATTGCCTCAGAGCAAGGGTTTTAGCCATTGTCATCACTGAGGAAATAGCCAGAATAAAAGTAGCCATTGACCCAGCGATGGGCGCTACGACAACTCGGTGAACGAACGATGTTTCCCTCTCTTTTAACTCCACGTGCAGCAGGCATACTCCTATCGGGAGCTGTCTTGGGCATCCACTGCCAGGTGGCCATGGCCACCCCTTTTCGCGACACCTTTGGCCACTGGGCCCAAGCCTACATTGAGACCCTCTCCGCTCAAGGAGTGTTGAACGGCTTCCCCGATGGTACCTTCCGCCCCAATGAGCCGGTGACCCGCGCTCAGTTTGCCACCATTGTCAATACCGCTTTCCGCCTCCGCAATACCTCCGGTACTTTCATCGGCTTTCGGGATGTGCCCCCCACCCACTGGGCAGCCAGCGCCATCTCGACGGCAGCAGCCAACAACTTAGTCGCAGGCTTTCCTGATGGCACCTTCCGTCCTGAACAGCCCGTTACCCGCACCGAAGCGCTGGTGGTTTTGACCAACGCCATTGGCAACACGGGAGCGATCCCAGCCGCTCAGCCCAGTGATCTCTTCAGCCGCTATCGAGATGCGGCAGCCATCCCCAATTGGGCCCTGGCACAAATTGCGGCGGCCAACCGCGCCGGGTTGATCGTCAATTATCCAGACCCGATGCTCTTGGAACCCAACCGCCCCGCCACCCGTGCCGAGGTGGCAGCCTTCACCCACCAGGCCATGCTCAGCCGGGGATCCTTGGTGGCGCAAAACCCAGGGGGATCCCTCTCCGGTTCCCAGCCAGGCTTTGACCTGCGCCTTTCCACCCTAGCGGCGGGCACCTTGATGCAAACCACCACCCCCTTCAACGAGCGCCTCTTCATTGCCCCCAACGAAACCCGGCCCATGTCTTTGATCGTCCGCAACCCGATTCGCAACGCCCAGGGGGATATTCTGGTGCCTTTTGGCTCACGGGTGGATGGCCGCTTTGAGCCGGCCCCAGGGGGCACCCGTTTTGTGGCGGAAAGCATCATTGTCAACAACCAACTGTTCCCCTTGGCTGCCCAGTCAGACATCATCCACGATGTCAAGGATCCCCGCTACACCACCACAGGCAAAATCATTCAGGATGCGGCCATCGGTGCAGCAGCAGGCGCTATTCTCGGCTTGGTAACCGGAGACAATGCCATTGCCACAGAGGAAGTGCTGGGGGCAGGGGTGGCCGGAGCGGTAATTGGCAATGTAACGGCACCACAGGTGGTGGTGCTGGATCCCAATCAGGTGATCGAGCTGCGCCTCACTCAGGATCTGGCGCTGACCCCAGCATCCCGATAAAAGCGGTGCTGGCATAGCTATCTCCCCAGCCAATCCAAAAGGGTTGTTCCCCCCAACCACAGGCCGATCAAAATGGAAGTGGTCAGCAGTCCTCCTGCTACACAGATCAGGGATCCCAAGCTGCACAGGATCCCGTCTTCTTCCAGGAGGCCAAAAGCGGTGACGAAAACCCCCATCGCCGGCAGGGTGTTGGTGCCTGGAACGGGGATGATCATGGAAATCCCCATCAAGCCGATCCAGGTGCCCAGCCAGACTTGGCCGAGCCGTGTCGTGCAAAGCTGCTTCCAACGGGGGCGGGCAATTTTTTCAATGCGCTGCAACCATGGGATCCCAGCCTGCACCCACTTTTGAAAATGCTTCCGTTCAATAGAGGTCTGCAACACCCATTTCGGCAGCCAAGGAGTGGTTCGCCCTGCCAGCATTTGTGCGGCCAGCAACAGGATGACCACGCCAAAGGGAGTGGAATAGCCGGGAGCCGGCAGAGGCAAAGCAGAAGGGAAAGAGAGCACCGCCAAAAACAAGCCAAAACTGCGCTCGCCCGCCAGTTTTAGAATGTCTTCGATGCGGATCAACCCTTCCGGGGAGGGTTCGGGTTGCTCTGGGCTCTCGGGAAGGCGGGAAAACCGGGCTAGCTCTTGAGACAGACGGGCCATAGAGGGGGCAGGGCTGGAGCGGGCAAAGTTTGGCAACGGGTGGGCACTACCTGGAGGGCCAACGATAGCCTACTGCAAATTCAAGTTGTGTTGGATATCTTGAGCAAAGGGGTGGTTTCGGAGAGGTGACATGCTCGGTGACAGGTTCAAGAGGGCCGTAAACATCAGCAGCCTTGAGCGACAGCAGAAGGCTCCGACTCAGTTCCGCAAAGGGGGGCGTGGGCTGGGATGGCTCCTGCTGCTGGGATCCCTGTTGATGGTGGGGCGCGGTGTGGCCCTGGCAGAAGCGCAGTTGGAGGTGGGCACTTCCACTACCCTATCCCCGCAGGCAGCTCCGCCGGTGTTGCCACCCCCCCCTGTGGGAGTCCGACAAATTTCCCTGGATACCGATCCCGAACAAACTGCCGATATGCCCCTTTCCCTGATGGCTGAGCAGGTACTGGAGGCAGTGTGCGAAGCGCAAATTGATGCTCAGCGGGCCTTGGCTCTCATGCCCGACCTGAGCGAATCCCATATCCGTGCTGCCTGTCCGAAGCGACTGATCCCCAAAAGCTGAAGGGGCGGCCCCAAGTTGGCGCTGAAAAGTAGCCGGAAATACGTTCACTGCCAAGGAAAGGTGGTACTCAACCTGTGTACCTCTTTCTTCAGAGAGCCTTCCATTTATGATCAGCCTTTTTATGAGAGAGCCTGTCTGGTAGGGATCCTGGCGGGGGAACTCAACCGAACAGGCAAGCTGGGGGCGCTCTAGCGTGGACTTTGAACTACGGGCCGGGGAGATTTACGCTCTCCGGGGGGAGAATGGCGCCGGGAAAACCACCCTGATGAACATGCTGGCGGGCCTCTACCAGCCGGATGCTGGCGAGATTCGCCTGCGGGGCCGCCCAGTGCGGATCTGCTCCCCACACCAAGCCATCCAACTGGGCATCGGTATGGCGAAGCTTATGTGGTGCAAAGGCTTTACAGGTACCGGCAACATTGTTACACTGACCTAAGATTGTCTGCATCATTGTGCAAATAAATTCACAGACAGCCTATAAGTTTTGTGCGGATCTACACTTGGCATCACTGACTTGAGGGGAAGCCATGCCCAAAAAAGCCGCCAGCACAAAACCAAAAACAACTAGGGCAACCTCAAGAGAAGAGACCAAGCCCGATCCGCAAGGGGCGATTGCTGCAGAAATCCAGCGCCTTTCCGATACCTACGGCATCTCTAAGGAACTCCTGGAGAATTTTGCGCGGTTTGTGGTCAGGCAGCTACAGCCACCGCCTCGGTTGTCTGTCAAAGAGCTGCAGAAAGCGATTTACAACCACTTTGGCGTTAAAAACGCAGCCGAGCTGAGAAAGTCAGCCAGCTTCAAACTGGCAACCAGCGGCATGGGCAAGCTGAGCTTATCCAACATAGACGATTTGGAGCGCATTTATCGTCAGCACATCGGGATCCTTCCCAACGAAGAGGGGGAAGAGGGGTATGGCTGCATCAACGGGATCAACATCTTCAAGTACGACTTGCCATGGCGGGTTTTTGGACTTGACCCCGATCGAGCTACCAATGAGGACATCAAAGCTGCCTTTTATCGCCTGAGCAAGATCTACCATCCCGATTCTCCAACCGGGGATGACAAAATTTTCCAGCGATTGACTCTCTTCTACAAAAGCCTTACGGAGAAATTTGAGCAATGGCTATAGTCTATGTTTCTTCAAACAAGCTCGCCGAATTTTTGGGTATCAGCCTTGAGGAACTCAGGGAGATTGAAGCCTACTTTGACAGTATCCCTGATGATGAGTGGGAACTGGTGGAAGGTAAAGACTATCGCGTTATCAACAAAAGTTCGGGGCTGAGAGAATACACGCAGTCTGGTGCTTACGCCATTTTATCCTTTTTAAGGTCTAGGTCAGAGCAAGGTCGTAAGTACTCTACAGACACAAGCATTAGCACAAGCATTAGGAATTGGTTCAAGGAAGAGTATCGCAAGAGGCAGAAGGCTCTGGTGGATCATAGGATCCTCGAAAACAGCTCCTCTCTGGTCAGAAGACAAGATCAGTTTTGGCTATCTCTTCAAGATGTTGTGACGATCTTTGGAACTCGAACTGATTACCTTAAGAAAGCGCTTGAGATTGCATCAAAACAAAGTAAACTCATCAAAGACGTTCATTACACACGCTTTGGCAACGACGACACTGTCTACCTCTCTTTGCGAGGCATCTATGAGCTTGCCAAGATTATGGTAGAAGTCCTCAAGCAAAACCACAGAAAAGACTGGTGTCGAGATGTTGGCGAACGCATTGAACCCCAGATTCAGGCAATCGTCAAGACAATCCAGGATAGACAAAGGCAGATAGAAAGAGCAAAAGAGCTTGCAAGAAGAAGGGATAAAAATCTCTGTAGAGTTACTCGAAAAACAGCCAGTAGCCTAACGGTTCACCATCTCTACTCTGAAGCGCACTATCCAAAGATTGCAGCAAATCTTTCCAACCTGATTACTATAGCCAGCGAAGTGCATAGCCACTTTCATCAGTGGATGGGAGGTTTCAACGAGCCATGTACAATTGATGACTTCATCAAGTATGTTTTGGAATACTATCCTGAGAACAAAAACCTGATCATCTGGTTGGGACAACAGAAGGCCAGTCTTGGGCCGCAGTTGCCCATTGGCAAGGGGAGAGAGCATGTGCTCTACATTCCTCTCCAGCGTGTAACTTGAAATAACCCATTGGTTATCGGTTGTTTTCAGGTCATTCCAACCACCTTAGTCAGGTTTGTCCGTCCTTGAGGATCCTTGATCTCTTTTTGGGGATCCCTCTTTCTGCGAGCAATCCGCGTCTGTCTCACTGGAAACGACAGAGGCCATAGTACAGCCAGGGATCCCTAAACCAAGCCCTGATTTAAGATCTCGCGGGAACGGGCGATGGCTGCTCTCAAGTTGGCCCGCTGGGTGTAGCGCATCGTCATGGCGGCAGTTGTGTGGCCCAGCAAGTGCTGAATGTGTTCGGGGGCAACGCCGCGATCCAGCAACAAGGTGGCAAAACTGTGGCGAAACTGGTGGGGGGTTTGATGTCCCGGCTCAGGCTCGGTTAGCTTGAGCACAATATGCCGCAGGCCATCGTAGGTGAGGGGGCGCCCCCGGTAGGCCAAGCAGCGAGATTGGGAAACAAACAAGGGATCCGTCGGCGCGCACGGGCCCCGTTCTCGGCTCAGATACTGCTGCAACAGCTCGGAGAGGGGATCCCCTACTGCCACAGCGCGGGGTTTGCTCCCCTTGCCACAGCGCACTTCCAACAGGGATCCCTCAGGGCTGATTTGAAAATCTTGAACGGTTAAGTCCAACAGCTCCTGGGCCCGCAGCCCGCACTCCAGCATCAGGCGAATCAAAGCCGCGTAGCGCAGAGAATGGTTTTGGGCCCGCTGCAACACCCGCTGCAACAACAACCGATCTAGATCGCGAGGCAAACGAGCGGGTAGGCGGGCAGGTCGAATGGCTTGAGTGGGCAGGGGATCCTGAAGGTAGCCCCGTTGGCTGGCCCATTCAAAAAATTGCTGCAAGGCCAACCGCTTCAGGTTGTAGGTGGCCGGAGAGGCGGGCGGGTGGATCCGCTGGCCGGAGCGGTTGCGAAACGGACGGCCCTTCAAGCTGTTCAAAAAGGACTGGACGTGGGCAGGCTGCACCTGGGGCAGCGGCACGGGGCAAGTTTTGGCAAACTGCTCCAGAGCGATGCGATAGGTGCGGCGGCTAGCCGGGGCCAGATCCCGCTGCCGCTCCTGCAAAAATTGCGCCGCCAGATGGCTGAGGCTGGGAACAGGGCCAGTCGGCTGACTCTGGGGATGGGTCTCCTGAGCCCAGCCCGATCGAGGCTCCCTCATCCTGCCACCTCCATCCCTCTGCTAGCCCTTAACTTTATCCTCAACTTGTGGCCAGCTGCTGTCCAGAGAGGGATCCCGACCTGAGAGTCGATGGCTACTGGCCGGGCAGCAGGTGTTGGGTGATGAAATCCGTGTACACCTCGCCCCGCAAAAAAGCCTCGTGGCGCAGGATCTGCTGGTGGAAAGGGATCGTGGTGGGCACCCCGGTGATGGCACATTCCCCCAAAGCCCGCTGCATGCGGCGGATGGCTGCCGCCCGGTTAGGCCCCCAGACGATCAGCTTGCCCAACAGCGAATCGTAGTAGGGGGGAATGGTGTAGTCGGTGTAGATGTGGGAATCCATGCGCACCCCCGGCCCCCCAGGGGGCAAATAGGCGCTGATCGTGCCAGCGCAAGGCCGAAACTGCTGCTTGGGATCCTCGGCGTTGATGCGGCATTCGATAGCATGGCCCCGCAACTCCACATCCTTCTGGCGAAAGGTGAGGGGTTGACCTTGGGCAATGCGAATCTGCTCGGCAATCAGATCCAGCCCTGTCACCATCTCGGTAACCGGGTGCTCCACCTGGATGCGGGTGTTCATCTCGATGAAGTAGAACTGGCCATTTTTGTCCAGCAAAAACTCCACCGTGCCCGCTCCCACGTAATTCACCACCTTGGCCGCTTTCACCGCCGCTGCTCCCATGCGGGCGCGCAAGCTTGCAGTCAAAGCCGGGCTGGGGGCCTCTTCCAACAGCTTTTGATGCCGCCGTTGAATGGAGCAATCCCGCTCGTACAGATGCACCACATTGCCCTGGCTATCCGCCAAGATCTGAAACTCCACATGACGGGGGCGCTCGATGAACTTCTCCAAGTAAACCCCGCCGTTGCCAAAGGCTGCTTGGGCTTCCCCCTGAGCGGTGCGCAGCATCTTCAGCAGCTCCTGGGCATCCCGCGCCACCCGCATACCCCGCCCCCCGCCACCGGCGGTGGCTTTGATGATCACGGGGTAGCCGATTTTCTCCGCCAGCTTCACTGCCTCCTCCTCAGAGGTGATCAACCCGCGGCTGCCCGGCACCGTCGGCACCCCCACCGCTTGCATGGTCTCGCGGGCCGTGGCCTTGTCGCCCATCTTGCGCATCGCCTCTGGCGAGGGGCCGATGAAGATCAAGTTGTGGTCGGCACACATCTCGGCAAATTTGGCATTCTCCGCCAAGAACCCATAGCCCGGATGAATGGCAGTGGCCCCGCGGGTGAGGGCTGCCGAGATGATGTTGGGAATGTTGAGGTAGCTTTTGGCCACCGGGGCATCTCCTACGCAAACAGCCTCGTCCGCCAGTTGGACGTGCAGGGAGTTCTGATCCGCAGTGGAGTAAACGGCCACCGTTCGGATCCCCATTTCCTGACAGGTGCGGATGATGCGCAGGGCAATCTCACCCCGGTTGGCGATCAGGATCTTGGTGATGGGCGGCATGAGGGAGGTTCAGAGCAGAGAGATAACTTGACCGCTAAAGCCAGCAGTCTGTGAACGCAAGGTTAAGTTTAGGTGCTCATCCTACTATGCCAACCAGAGGGAAGAATAGAGAAGGCTGGTGGGGATCCCGCATCCGGCCAATCCAGCCGACAACCTAGCTGGGGCTGAGGCTACAGGGATCCGGCTGCAGCAGAATCCCGGTGGGGGCAAACTGCGTCACCCAAAACTCTACATCTTGAAACTGGCGACGCAGGGTGTCGCGCGCTTGGGCGGCCAGCTCCAGGCTGGGCATGATTCCGAAGACCGTTGGCCCTGACCCCGACATCAGGGATCCCAGTGCCCCCGCCGAGAGAAGAGCTTGGCGCAGCTCCCCTACAATTGCATACTCCGGCAAAACCACCTGTTCCAAGTCATTGCGCAAACTCCTGGCCAATGCCGGCGGATCCTGACGGCTGAGAGCCGCCAACGCCTGCGGCAAGGTGGGCAGTGTGGGTTTGGGTAGGGCATCCCCTCCCAAGCTCCCCTGACGAGAACGAAAGGCTTGATAGGCCCAGGCGGTGGAAACCCCCAGGTGCTTGGGCTTGGCCAGCAGCACAGGGATCCCTTCCCAATCGGCCAGCGGCTCCAAAACTTCCCCGCGCCCGGTGGCCAGTTGCGTTCCCCCCTGGATACAGAAGGGAATGTCGGATCCCAAGCGGGCTGCCAAACTCTGCAACTCTCCCACCGTCAGGCCCAGCCCCCACAGTTGGTTTAACCCCACCAAAACCGCCGCCGCATCAGCCGAGCCCCCCGCCAAACCTGCTGCCACCGGAATGTGCTTTTCGATGTGAATCTCCACGCCAGCGGCAGAGTGACACTCTTTTTGCAGCAGCTCAGCGGCTTGATAGGCAAGGTTGCGGGCATCTGCAGGCACTTCTGGGCGATCGCAGGTGAGGTGGATCCCGTGAGGACGGCTCTTCAACTGCAGTCGATCCGCCAAATGAATGCTCTGCAACACCATCGCCACCTCTGAATACCCATCAGGACGGGAGCCGAGGATTTCCAGGTAGAGGTTGATCTTGGCGCGGGCAATCAGGGTACAGGCTTGCATGGGGTGAAAGTCTGGGTCAGCAACAAGTCTCAACTCCCCTTAGCCTGTACAGACCTGATCAAAACACAGACTTATCCGGGGAGATCTCCCAGCCTGATTCTAGCGGCAATGGATCCCCTTTCTAGCTGCCAGAGCGAGGCCATGGCCCCAGCCACTCTCCACCGCGAAAGCGCCAGCGGGGAAACAAAATGCGCATTACCACCCAAGCGCTGAGGTAAAGGCAAACCCAGACCACACTGTAGTGGAGAATAAAATCTCCCAAATCAAACCGTTGGGTTGGGATATAAGGAAGACCCACCACCTTCAAGACTGTACCCAAAAAAAGCCCTTCCCAAATGCCGGCCAAAAGCTGAAGGATCCCAGGCCAATCGTGATCCCACATCCACCCCATCAGGTAGTTATAAACAACATCCCAAACACAGCCAAACAGACCTACGTAGAACAGCACCCAAAAATAGGTGAGGCTGCCGCCATGTCCGGTGATCCCAAAATAAAAGGGTAAACTTGCCAAAACACCAACGGTGGCCAATAAGAAAATGCGAGTTTGCCAGCGGCCAATCAGGGTCGGAGTCATCTTTTCCTCCAGCAGTTTTGCCTATCGAGATCATCAGGATCCGTGTCGCTCCCAGTCTGTTTGAGGGAACCTTCTGGCCCTCACCCCCAACCCTTCCCCCTTTGTCCCCCTTTGGTATAGAAGAGTTGGGGATCAACGCAACACCCCTCTCACCAGGTTCAACGGGATGGGGAATAGCCATGATGTGTCGCCAACAATAGCGTTGATAACCATAAACATCCGGCAAAATCCAGGAGCGTTGCCCAATGTCGGCAAGCTAGGGGCTGATGTTTAGGGCCCACTTGCACCATTGCCACAGGGATCGGATCCCTTCTAAGCCTTTGACCCCCGGTGCCCGCAGTCGAGCCAGGTGTTCCACCGAGCGATGGGCACAGTACTGTAAACCCAAAAACGTATCCACCGGCGCATAGGGCCCGCCCAAGGTGATGATCCCAGCGGCGTACATTCGCCCATCCCGGTTGCGCATCTCCACCAGCTCAAAGTCGTTGGAGACATGCAAGCGCCCGTGAGGATTGAGGGGCAGGTTGTAGTGGGTAATTAGATCGTTGAGGAGAGGATTGGTCATGGGATCCGAAACCAAACCCGTACAGTCGATAACGAAATCGGCCTCCACCTTTAATTGCGTGTTGTTGTGGGTACCTCGAATGTAGGTTACCGGCTTACCCTTGTCGCCGGGAACCACCGACTCCACCTTGCCGAACACAATCGAGTACCAGCCCTCTCGCAACCCTTGCCGCACGATCCGCCGCCATTTCCGCCGACTTGCTGTCGTGGTGCCGCCCCAAGCTTCCAGCAGTTCGCGCCGTTCCAGGGGGGTCGCCGCTTCCAATTTGGCACGCAGAACTCCTCCCCAAGTGCCCTTGGGCCAGTTGAAGGGCTGAAACTCCCAATGGTTATCCACTGCCCGTTTGGCTCGTCCGAAGCGATTACCGCTTTTGGGCGCACGGCTCAGATGCACCACCGAGATGCGGGGGTTGACTTTGCGGGCTTCGTAAAGGCGTTCCATCACCTGAGAGGCGACGATCCCAAATCCCCGAATTAGGACGGTGCCACCTTGTTTCTCCAACTGCTCATAAACGTGATCATGAGGCTCATAGCCGTGTACCACCGATCTCAAATCTCCTGTTTTTTCGCGAAACTCCTGCAGGTCGTTGAGCAACTTGATGGCCGGATATCCAGTTGCCAAATGGAGATACTTGGCCACCATAAAACGGTGATCCGTATGGCCGGGCCGCGTTGCCGAATAGGCCACCACATATCGCCCATCCTCCGTTTTGCGAATGGCGCGAATATGGCCGTAACACAACATTTGCTCCCAACCAATTCGGGCTGCCTCCCGATCCATTGAGGCAAATACATCCCCCGCCCGCGGCGTATAGGTATCTGCCAACAAGGGCTCACTAAATACCTGCCACAAAAAGCCGAATGCTTCCAACAATCGGCCGGAGAAAAAGGAACGCCAAGCATCCCGCAGAGCATAGCCAGGCCAGCCCCAAATGTTGTCTGGACAAGAATCGGAGCCAGAGCGAATTCGCTTCCAGCGGGGGATCTGGCAGTTGGTCAAAAGCCGTTCATACCGTTCGTAGGGTTTGCGGGCAATGCTGATGACGCGGATGTGTTCCGGTCTGACCCCGTAGATGCGCAGGGTATCCACCCAGACAAAGCTGCCGATACCGCCGCCCAAGGCCAAATAGAGGGTCTCTTCCACAGGTAGTCCGGTGGCTTTGAGGGCGCTCAGGGCAATTTGCTCAGCTCGAAACAAATCCGGCGGCGGAAAATCCGAGCCAGCCCGCACTTCAGGAAGCTGCTCTGGGGCAAAAACCACCGTGGAAGCCGGGGGAACCTCAAATGCGGTGTCGGGTTGGGTGGCCGGGCGAATCAGTTCGGTGCGCGGCTCCAGCAGGAGGGTAGGGGTACCGCGATGGGTGCCGGTCAGAAGGGTGGCATTGGGATCCCTGGGGGACACCAAACCCACGGTGATGCTGTAGGGGCCAAGCTCCACCACTTCTCCCCCCTGGAGCACCCGGCGTGCCTGACGGATTTTTTCCCCATTGATGCGGCTGCCGTTGGCACTGCGATCTTCATAGATGACCTGGCCATCCTCACCGAGATAGACGAGGGCGTGATAACGGGAGATCTCCTGGCTGGCAAACACAGCCCGCGCCACTTCTCGACCTTGCCATTCCTGTGGCAATTGGGCCAGCTCCCTGCCCAAGGCAAGAGGCAATGGAAAAATCAGCTCCTGCTGTTCTTCGGTGATGGGATCTTCCCAGCTCAGTTGAATTTGCATAGCTTCTGCTTACCTTTACAAAGATCATGAAGAGGCCATTGAGAAAACACAGAACAGCGCGACCTCACAGGTCACTTTTGGTTTGCCCGGGATCCCTTTCTTCAATCCCTTATGGACTTGGATTGGCTGCCGGGATCCGTGGGAAGAATCGTTGCCCTAGGCAGGAGATTGCGGGGCTTTGCCAGCTTCTGGAGGAGGGATCACCAAGGTAGCGCTCAAAACCAAATGCCCACAGTAGGGACAATTCTGGCCCTGATATTCCGGGGGTAGGTAGTGAGGGTTTTCCAGGCGGCTGCACTTAACCTTGAGGGCGTCCAAAGTGCCGCGGCTGAGGGGAACCCCCTGATTCTTCCTGGCCACTTCTATAGACTTCACCCTCAGCACAATGTGCCCCAACTGAATTTGGCTATTGGCCTCAAGCGCAAGCTCTTCCTGAATTATTTTTCGGCCATTCACCCAGACGGGGTTGGGCTGCTTAGGAGGCAAACGATCCCGAGTTAAGTTGCGAATGTGAAAGTTTAAGGTTTTGGGATCAAAATAAAGCCCGGCGTGAACTCCTGAGACCGAGCGAGTTGGGTCATTGAGCACCACATCACAGCTGGGATCCCGTCCAATGGTAACCAGCTTAGAGGGGACAGGCAAAACCGTTTGCGATCGGCGCCGGTCGGCCTCGGTCCATTCTAAAGTGAGTTGACACACGATCCCATTCTCCACAGTTCAGCGCCTCCATTCCCTAGATCGGCTTCAGCATATCCAAAGGTCAGCTTGGGGAAAGCAGAAGATGTCTTTTTCGTCAAAATTGTTATCTTTTTGGATAACTATAACCTACTCCCCTGACCAAAGGCTTGCGCTGATCCGGATCACCTGAGTTGGGATCTCCGAGTTACATTCCTGCTGGAGACCGTGCCCAAACGCTCCGCGCCGCTTCCGCGACCACCCTCAGCTCCTCTTCCAGAGGGAGAGGGGAGCCAGACGGAAAGGTTTCATTCATGATGTTTAGACCATGATGTTTAGAGTGACTACATACTCGACTTTATCCCCACCCGATTTGAAGCAACAAAACTCGATCTCCTCAGGAACGGCGAGGCCGTTCAAGTTTGACCGAGGTGGCCTGATCCCTTGGCCGGAAGCCTCAGAAATCCACCTGAGAGATAGGGCCTAGAGTGAGTTTTGAGTTTCTGGGGATCCTGCAAGACTAGTATCCTCTGTGTCTTTATCCAAACCGTTTTCAAAGCACTCCGGTAAATGGGAAACTGCCGCTGCCCAGCCGCTCCTGCCGATCGAACACACTGATGGTGAGCTGATGGGATCCCGTTTGAGTGAGGGTAAAGCGATTCTGGGTCAGGGTCAGCCCTGTAACGGTGCAGGTGGTCGCCCCAACGAAGCAGCCGGGCAACTGAGCGGCATCAAAAGCTCCCAGGGTTACGAAATTGCCGAGTGGGGTGGTGACGGAAGCCAAAAAGGCGTTGGAACCCCGGATCCCGGCAGGGGCCTCTACCCGGAAAGACACCACAAAGGTCGGGGTTTGCCCCACCAAGACGGTGCGCGGAGAGAGATCAGTAATGGTGAGGGATGGAGCAGGTATGGGAGGCGGCAGGGGCAGAAGATCGCTGCTGCCGGTCGTGCCCCCACACCCCACCAGAACACTGCTCAGCAGCACCAGCAATGGGATCCGTTCATGCCTTCGCTGCATGGTTTTCCTCCACTCCAAAAGGTCTTCTTTTTTTGAGCTTATTGTCTAGAGTTTGTCTCCACCAAGCCAGCGGGCGGAAAGGAGAGAACCTGGCGAGAAGCAGCCTGGAATCCTTCGTCTATTCCCCTTGCAAAAGGTTTTGGCAAGCTGTGGCAATGGCCCAGTCCTCTTGGGCTGAGATCACCAGAACCCGCACCGGAGCATCCGAAGTGCTGATATCGCAGTTGCGGGGGGATCCGGCATTCAAAACCGGGTCGATCTGGATCCCCAAAAAACCCAGATCTGCACAGGCTGCTGCCCGCACCGGCGCCGAGTTTTCCCCAATCCCCCCAGAGAACACCAGCGCATCCAGCCGATCTAAGCTCATGAGCATCGCCCCAATCTGGCTGCGCAGACGGTGAACAAACAGCTCAAAAGCCAGCTCCGCCCGGGCATGGCCTGCCTCCATTGCCTCCAACACAACCCGCATATCGCTGCTCAGGCCGGAAACGCCCTTCAACCCCGATTCTCGGTTCAAGATCCGATCCAGTTCATCCACGCTCATGCCCTGGCGCAACTGATGGATCAAAATGCCCGGATCCACCGACCCCGACCGGGATCCCATCATCAAGCCCTCCAGGGGGGTGTAGCCCATGGTGGTGTCCACACTTCTGCCCCCGCGAATGGCCGCCAACGAGCAGCCGTTGCCCAGGTGACAAGTGATCAGCCGCAACTCCTCCAGGGGTCGGTTCAAGATCTCGGCAGCGCGACGGGCGCAATGCTCGTGGTTGATGCCATGAAACCCGTAGCGGCGGATCCCTTGTTCAGCCCAAGCGTAGGGAAGGGGGTAAAGGGCTGCGGCCAGAGGCATTTGCTGGTGGAAGGCGGTGTCGAAAACGGCCACCTGAGGGATCCCCGGCAACAGTTGCCTTAGCAGACGGATGCCAGCCAGCGCAGCAGGGTTGTGGGCTGGGGCCAAGGGGATCAATTGCTCAATCGCCCTCTCCACCTCTGGCGTAATTAAGGTGGGCTGCCGGTACAGGGATCCCCCATGCACCACCCGATGGCCGACGCCGCCGATCTCAGCCGCCTGCGGGAGCAGGGATCCCTCCCCTTGCCAGAGGCTTTGAAACAGCGGGGCCAGTTGGCCGATCCCTCCCTCAGGTGAAGCGGAGGGAAAAGGTTCCCACCCACCGCCTCGCCGACGAGTCTGGATGAGGGCCTCCCCCGGCTTGTAGGTGAAATCCACCTGGGCTTGCCAGATGGGCGTGGCCTCCACCCTTCCCTCAACCGTCAGAAATAGGGAGGATTTGAGGCTGCTGGAACCGGCATTGACGACCAGAATATTCACAGCGTGTCTTCGTTGGCCTTCGCACTGCTGGGCTTAAGGCCTATAGCCCGCTTGCTTGAACAGAGCGGTTGACTACCCTGCCGCTAAGGATGACCATAGCATTAAAGCCCTCCTGCAGCTTCCTGAGGCCAAGGCGAACTGCGTAGCGGTAGGACGGAGCTTTAGACCCAATTTTTTGGGTAATCTGTTCCCCTACTTCTGTTGCCCTCCATCCCACTGGACTAACGCTGCTTATGCCCAGAGTCATCGTCACAGATCCCATCGATCAGGCGGGGATCGACATTCTCTCCCAAGTCGCTCAGGTGGATGTGCAAACCCAGCTCACCCCAGAGCAGTTGATCGCGGTCATCCCCAACTACGATGCCATCATGGTGCGCTCCGGTACACGGGTTACCCGAGAGGTAATCGAGGCGGGGACGAACTTAAAAATCATCGGGCGGGCGGGCGTTGGTGTCGATAACATCGATGTGCCTGCCGCAACCAAAGCCGGGATCCTGGTGGTCAACTCCCCAGAGGGCAACACCATTGCCGCTGCCGAGCACGCCATTGCCTTGATGATGGCCCTCTCCCGCCACATACCCGATGCCAATGCCTCTCTGAAGTCGGGCCTGTGGAATCGGCAAGAGTTTGTCGGCGTAGAAGTCTACAAAAAAACGCTGGGGATTGTCGGATTGGGTCGGATTGGATCCCATGTGGCCCAGATTGCCAAGGCGATGGGGATGAAGCTGCTGGCCTATGACCCCTATCTATCCGTGGAGCGGGCCGAGCAACTGGGGGTACGCCTGGTGGACTTCACAACTTTGGTCCAGGAATCCGACTACATCACCTTGCACATTCCCAAAACCCCTGAAACCACCAACCTGTTCAACGCCGAAACCTTTCGCATGATGAAGCCGACCGCTCGCCTGATCAACTGCGCCCGCGGCGGTTTGGTGGATGAACAAGCCCTGTACGAAGCCCTGAAATCCGGCCAAATTGCCGGAGCGGCTTTGGATGTATTTGCCAATGAGCCCCTGAAGGACTCCCCGCTGTTTTCCCTGGGCAAAGAAGTCCTGCTCACTCCCCACTTGGGGGCCTCCACCGAAGAAGCCCAAGTGAATGTGGCCATTGATGTGGCCGAGCAGATCCGCGATGTGTTGCTGGGGCTGCCGGCCCGCTCTGCCGTGAACATCCCCGGCCTACAGGCAGAGGTGCTGCAAAACCTCAGACCCTACCTGGACTTGGCCGAAACCCTAGGCAACTTGGTTGGCCAATTGGCGGGGGATCGCGTCAACCAGTTGGAGATCCGCCTGCAGGGAGATCTGGCGGAAAAAGATGGGCAGCCGATCGTCATTGCCGCTCTCAAAGGGCTTTTGACGCTGGCGCTGCGGGAGCGGGTCAACTACGTCAACGCCTCCATCGAGGCCAAAGAACGGGGCATTCGGGTGGTGGAAACTCGAGATCCCTCTTTGAAAGATTATTCCGGATCCCTGACGTTGATTGCCCACGGCCCCAATGGGATCCGCTCGGTTTCGGGGGCGTTGATTGGGGAGCGAGAGGTGCGGATTACCCAGATCGACGAGTTCCCGGTGAATGTGCCCCCTTCCGCCAACATGCTGATGACCCTGCACCGGGATATGCCGGGAATCATCGGACGGATTGGCACCTTGCTGGGAGCCTACAATGTCAACATCGCCAGCATGCAGGTGGGGCGCAAGATCATCCGCGGCGATGCAGTCATGGTGCTCAGCTTGGACGATCCCCTGCCGGATGGGATCCTGGAAGAGGTGCTCAAGCAGCCGGGCATCCGTGACGCTTTTGTAGTGAACCTCTAGAATTGTTGATCCCTAGAAAAAATCCCAAATCTCACCTACCCTGGCAAGACGGAGTCTTTGCTTGAACCAGAGCAACTTGTCCCTAACCCTGTCCCAGATCCCAGACTGGGATTGGCCGGCCTTTCTGGAGTCCCTGGGCCATTTTGGTGTGGATCTCAGTCTGGAACGCATGCAAGTCTTGCTGCAGCGTCTAGGACAGCCCCAAGCTGGGATCCCGGCCATCCACGTAGCCGGCACCAACGGCAAAGGATCTGTCTGTGCCTGGGTCAGCCACGTGTTGTGGGCGGCAGGCTATCGTGTGGGCCGCTACACCTCTCCCCATTTGGTGGACTGGCGGGAACGGATTTGGCTGAACGGGGAATACATTTCCGCCAACGACTGGAGCCAAGCGCTGGCCCAGGTGCGAGACTGCCTACAAACCTATGCCCCTGACGAGGCTTCTCCCACCCAGTTTGAGGTTATCACCGCTGCCGCTTGGCTGTACTTCCGCCGGCAAAAGGTGGATGTGGCAGTGATAGAAGTGGGCCTGGGGGGGCGGCTGGATGCTACCAATGCTGGGATCGAGCCGGTGGTGACGGCCATCACCTCCATCGGCTGGGATCATTGGCAGCGCTTGGGCAACAGCCTTCCCCAAATTGCCTCTGAAAAGGCGGGCATTCTCAAGCCAGGGATCCCGGCAGTGTGCGCACCCCAAACCCCAGAGGTCACAGCAGTTATCCGAGCCAAGGCAGAGCAATTGCGAAGCCCCCTGAGGGTGGTCGACCCTCTACAATGGTCAGAGCCTCAAACCGTCCACTGGCGAGGGCAGCTCCTCACCTTGCCCCTCAGCGGCGATGTACAACTCACCAATGCAGCAGTAGCCCTTGCCGTTGTGGAAACCCTACAGCAACAGGGCTGGCGGATCGCGGATGCCGCTGTCGAAAAAGGATTTGCCATCACCCGTTGGCCGGGGCGCTTACAGCGGGTGCAGATTGGATCCCGTCAGTTGCTGATGGACGGAGCCCACAACTTGCCCGCTGCCCAGGCTCTCCGTCGCTATCTGGATGAGCATCAACCCGGCCCCCTCACCTGGTATGTGGGCATCCTCACCACCAAAGATGTCCAGGGCATTCTCAGCACCCTGCTGCGGCCGGGAGATTGCTTTTTTGCCCTGCCAATTGCCGGCCACTCTGGGACGGATCCCGAGCAACTTGCTCAGCTAGCCCAGACTCTGCAGCCTCATCTCGCCTCGGCACGGGAACTGCCCAATCTCTCCGCTCTTCGGGCTCAGTTGCTCAAGCCGAAAAACCTCACTGAGCTACCAGCTGTAATCTGCGGATCCCTGTACCTATTGGGCCAGGTGATGCAGGAATGTTTGGGATGGGATCTAGCCTGTTGAACTGACAGGTGAAACCTTATGCAAAACCTGAGCTCCTCTCTTATAAAGAGAGAGGAGCTATGAACAAAAACTAGCTCTCAACCACTATCACTTGATCAAGATACTCCCCTACCGATTGGGTTAGGGTGGTGGGCCTGGCACCGAGCTAGGTTGCCAGCAGGTCGCCCTGCCAGTAGGTTCGCCGCTGATGCGTTTCACGTCCGAGTTC
>NZ_JBSSAB010000047.1:0-18265 GCF_054058195.1 Thermostichus sp. OS-CIW-29 | reverse complement strand
CAGCCGATAAACACGAATCTGTCGCGCTTGAGCCAGTCATCGACGATGTCGAACCATCCTCGCTCCTGACGCACGCGCCCTACCGCTATGGTCATCTGAACTACTCCTTAAAGAATGAATGAGGACGTTAATGAAACTACAAAGTTTGCTTCTTCGAAGCAAGAGCGGAGCCTAGGTATAAAGACTCAACTCTCGGGTCTTTTGCCTCAGTTTCTTTGAACGGCTCTTTGGCGAGAACTGCCTGGGAACTTTCCAGTGGGTTAGAATTCCCAGCGCTCCAAGACCCTATCGAGAACCGTTTCCAGGGCTCACGAGGCCCAACAGAGCATTCGAGAGCCACCGGACAAGTTTTACGGCTGTAGGCATTACAATTTAGCCTATGCCGGTAAAGACTTGTAAATTGCTTTCATTATAGAGGTGGATAGCCGGGTCTTATCAAGTCCAAGAGAACGCCTGTTTTTCCAGGAGCTAGGTTTGGGCCGCTACACCCTTGGAGTGAAGGCCAGGGCTTGGGATCCGATATCCTGAGAAGGCGATGTATCCCATTTGCGAGGAAGCTGAATCTATGGCTGGCGAGATCTTCACCATTGCTGGACTCTGCATTGTGCTGACCCTGGTGGGTGTGGCGCTTGGATATGGGATCCTAAGGGTGACCCAAGGGGGGGCAGAGTAAAGCTGTCGAGGATTTCTCCCGGGCCCGGTATCGGGCCTTGTTACAGCTCCATGTCAATTCCATGTCAATTGGCCACCTGGATATGAGGTGGGTGGCGGAAAGATGATAAACTCATGAAGATTTGTATCGTTGGCGCTGGGGCGGTGGGAAGTCACTTGGCCATATGCCTGGCCCGGTCTGGCTTTCCCGTCAGTGTCGTGGCGCGTGGAGCTCACCTGCAGGCCATCCGCACCCAAGGTCTGAAGCTCATCCGGCAGGGGGATCCCTCCCAAACCTGGGTAGAGCGGTTGACAGCCACCGACGATCCGGCTGCCCTGGGCCCACAGGACTGGCTGATAGTGACGGTCAAGGCCCACAGCTTGCCGCAGCTTGCCCCTCGACTGGGATCCCTGTGTGGCCCCGACACCCCCATTGTGATCGCCCAGAATGGTATCCCCTGGTGGTACTTTTACCGGCATGGGGGCGAGTTTGAGGGGCATTCCCTGACTTCCGTGGATCCAGAAGGGGTTATCGCTGCTCATTTGCCGATAGAGCGGGTGATTGGCTGTGTGGTGTATATCGCCGTGCAGTTGGCAGAGCCAGGAGTGGTCTTGCACACAGGGGGTGGGCGCTACATTCTGGGGGAGCCGGATGGATCCCTGTCAGGACGGCTGCAGTCCTTGGCCGCCATCTTTGAACAGGCGCAGCTTTCCACCACCCTCACCTCGCAGATTCGGGCCGAGATCTGGCAGAAACTGTGGGGCAATGCCGCCTTCAATCCCATCAGCGCCCTCACCCGGGCTGCTCAAGATGAAATTGCCCAATACCCACCCACCCGTGCTTTGGTTCGGTCGGTGATGCAGGAAGTTGAGGCTGTAGCCCAAGCTCTAGGGATCCGGCTGCCGGTCTCTTTGGAAGAGCGGCTAGAAGATGCAGCCCGCGTGGGATCCCATCGCACCTCGATGCTGCAGGATGTTGAGCTGGGGCGACGGACGGAGATCGAGGCCATTGTGGGAGCCATCACCGAGTTGGGGCGTTTGGTGGGGGTGCCCACTCCCCATTTGGATACTCTGTATGCTTGCGTCAAGCTGCTGGAGCGCTCTCTTTAGGCTCTTGCAGGGAGCGGTAGGGTCGCTACCGAACGGCAGAGAAACGATTCGTTTGCTGGATCCCAGGCTCCCCCCTGGGGAAGTGGCTCGAACTCTAGAATGGCTGTAGCCTCGAACTGACGAGGAAGCTGAAGGTGGCTGTCCATTTTTCTCCGACTCAACCCAACTGAAATCACAGCATTTGAATTAGCAAATGATGATCGAAAACTCCATCGTGCTCATCACCGGAGCCAGTAGCGGCATTGGGGCCGCTTGTGCCACCCTTTTTGCCCGTTCTGGAGCCCGCCTGATTCTGGTGGCCCGCCGTCAGGATCGGCTGCAGGAACTGGCTGGGGAATTGCAGCAGGCTTACGGCACTCCTTCCTACCTGCTGGCTTTGGATGTGCGGGATGGGACAGCCGTGCAGCAGGCGCTTCAATCTTTGCCCTCGCCGTGGGCCGACATCGACATCTTGGTCAACAATGCAGGTTTAAGTCGTGGCTTGGACAAGCTCCACACGGGGGCCTTGCAAGATTGGGAAGAGATGATCGATACCAACCTCAAGGGGTTGCTCTATGTTACCCGCGCCGTTTTGCCCGGCATGGTGGAGCGAGGTCGAGGCCATGTGGTGAACATCGGCTCCATTGCCGGTCGGCAGACCTACCCAGGTGGCGCTGTGTATTGCGCTTCTAAGGCCGCCGTGCGGGCCATCTCTGAGGGGCTGAAGCTGGATTTACTGGGCACCCCCATTCGCGTCACCGAGATTCAGCCGGGCCTGGTGGAAACCGAGTTCAGCCAAGTGCGCTTCCGTGGGGATCGCGCCCGTGCGGCAGCAGTGTATCAGGGCCTCACCCCCTTGACGGCGATGGATGTGGCTGAAGTGGTGGTGTTTGCGGCAACCCGTCCCCCCCACGTGAACATCAGCGAGATCTTGCTTGTGCCCACCGACCAAGCCAGTACCACCCTCGTACATCGTCGATAAGAGGCCGGCAACCGGGCTTTCGCCTCCACTCTTGCTTCCCTGAGCGACAATGGCAGCAAAGGTGGTGGGAACATGGGACTGGAAGCCGGGATCCTGATCGGGTTGGGAATCGGTTTGCTTTGCACGTTGCTCCTGCTGTGGCAGACTCGGCGCCGTTTCAGACGCGAATTGCAGCGGTTGGGATCCCTGGTGCATCTGGCCATGCCCCTCCACTCCCCGGAACAGATGCTCAGCTTGCTCAGCCGTTATCTTCGCCAACAAGATCTGGATTGGGCCAACCAAAAACAGCAACTGCAAAACTGGCAATACCTGAGTCAGCGGCTCCCTTGGGGATATCTGCGGGTAGACGAAAACAACGTGGTGCTGGAGTGCAATCCTGCCGCCCAGCGCCTGCTGCGCATCAGCCAATGGCAGCCGGGCATCAAGCTCTTGCTGGAATGGGTGCGCTCCTATGAGTTGGATCAGCTCATCGAGGCTACCCGCCGACAGGAGACCGCTGCTCCTGTCCAAAGTCGCGAATGGATTTTCTACCCTTCCGGTGGGGATGGCAAACCGATTCCGCTGCGGGCTTGGGGGTTGCTCCTGCCGCAAGCGCACGTGGCCATTTTTTTAGAAGACCGGCTGGAAGCAAAAATGCTGGCCCAACAGCGGGATCGCTGGGCTTCGGATGTGGCTCACGAGCTGAAAACCCCCCTCACCTCCATTCGCTTGCTGGCCGAAACTTTACAAAGCCGGGTCGATGCCGCTCAAGCAGTCTGGGTGGAACGATTGCTGAATGAGACTCTGCGCCTGAGCCATTTGGTTCAAGACTTGCTCGAACTCAGTGCCCTCAATCTGGGAGCCGCATCCCGCTCTCAGTGGCGCTGGGTGGATCTGGCAAGTCTGGTGCAGGAAGCCTGGCAAAGTTTGGAGCCGTTGGCCAAACCCCGCCACCAGGAACTGCACCTGAGGGGATCGTCCCAGATCTATCTCTGGGGGGATGAGCAACGCCTATACCGCCTCGTTCTCAATCTCTTGGACAACGCCGTCAAGTATGGCAAGCCCGACTCTCCTATCCATGTGGTGCTTTCGGAGCAGGGATCCCAGGTGCAGTTAGAGGTGTACGATCACGGCCCCGGCCTGCCAGAAGATCAATTTGAGTTGGTCTTCCAGCCCTTTTACCGCACCGACACTGCGCGGGCCCGCAGCAAAGGCGGAACCGGCCTAGGGCTGGCAATTGTGCGACAAATTGTCGAAGTTCACGGGGGCACCATCCAACTGCGCAATCACCCGCAAACCGGTGGGCTGTGGGTTCAGGTGGAACTGCCCCGGAAGCACTTGGATCCCTTGTGAAACCCGCCCGAAGACGCTCGCGTCAGTGGCCCGCAGCCAGAATCTGGCCGAGAATCGCTCAAGATTTCCCTGCTGCAGGGCTATCCATCTCAGGGGTGATCCCCTAGAATTGGGGTAGGTAATCTTTACAGTTCATCTTAAGCAGGCATTCGGGATGGGTACTGACTATCATTCCGCAGACTTGTTGTCCGAACGGGAGCTGCAGGTCATTGAGTTGATTGCAGCAGGACTGACCAATCAGGACATCGCGGAACGCCTAGAGATCAGCAAGCGCACTGTTGACAATCACATCAGCAATATTTTGAGCAAGACCCGAACGGCAAATCGGGTGGCCTTAGTACGCTGGGCCTTGCAATGGGGAAAGATTTGCCTGGATCAGGTAAACTGCTGCACTTTGGTCGATGACAAAATTGCTTAGTCCCATCCCATTTTGCCGGTCAAGTGTCCAGCAAAGAGTGTTGAGCGGGGGGGTTTTGGTGACTGTATTGCCCAGAAGTTATAGTCATTTCAATGAGGAATGAAACTGTTCCGTTGCAGTGCTTTCTAGCTCTTCTCTCTCTTAGGGAGAGGGATTGGGGGGCTCGCGGAAGTGATGCGGAGCATTTGGGCGACACCGCGGAGTAGTTAGGAAGCGTCTTAATCTAACTTGAAGTGACTATACTTGAGTTATTTTGAGCTACGTTGATTGGGTTGTCATACGTGAGCGTCCCCAAGCTGAAACGCTACGCTGTTCGCTACGATTCTATGCCCCTGATGGTTTATCGGGAGGTGGCTGCTCATTTGGCCTGTGTTTCAGGGGTGAAAACGGAGCTGGAGTGGAAAAAAAACTCCACCTTTCGCTACCAAGACAGCCAAATAGATGCGCTCCATATTTATCAAGAACCGGATGCCGACATAGAACAAATTAAGCGTATTCTTGACCACTATGGAGCGTGGCAGTATAGCCCCTTAGAAGACTAGCTCTCTCTGCAACCCAAAAGGGATCCCTAGGGATAGGGATCCCCGGATGATTCCTCTGCAAGGTCTGGGAAAAACCAGTTCAGCGAGCAGCTTGGCCTTGGGTAGGCAGGTGCAGCTTACGAGCCAGGCCCAATCTCGCCAACAGCCAAATGGCCCAGTAGGTCATGTCGATCTCCCACCAACGCAAACCGGCCTTAACGCACTTCGGGTCGGCATGATGGTTGTTGTGCCAGCCTTCACCATAGGTTAGAATGGCCGCCCACCAAAGGTTACGGGCATTGTCATTGCTCTCGAAAGTCCGGTAACCCCAGAAGTGGCTGGCCGAGTTGATCAACCAGGTGCAATGCAGTAGCAGCACTGTCCGCACAAAGATACCGTACACGACGAATGACCAGCCCCCCAGCAGGTAGAGTATCGCGGCCAATGGCAGCTGCAGAAGCAGGGCGTACCTATCCAGCCAGCGGTAGAAGGGATCCCGAGCCAAGTCGGGCGCAAAGGCAAAATACTTCTCAGGGTTAAAAAATTCTTCGCGGTGGTAGATCAGCCAGAGCACATGGCTCCACCAAAAGCCCTTACGAGCAGAATAGGGATCCTTCTCCTCGTCTTCGGTGAAGGCGTGGTGCTGACGATGGCCACCCACCCAAAAGATCGGCCCCCCTTGAACGGCCAGGGCACCGAGAGTCGTGAAGACATATTCCAGCCACTTGGGCACCTGGAAACTACGATGGCTGAGCAGGCGGTGGTACCCCAAGCAGATGCCTAAGCTGCCGAAACACCAGTGGAGAAATAGGGCTACTCCCAGAGCGGGCCAGGAGAAGAAGAAAATGCCTCCCACCAAAGCCACCACGTGAAAAATGGCAAAGAAGAGCACATGTTCCCAAGCAAACCGAAAGGACTCTTGGGGCTCGGGCCGATTGAGCGGAGCGGGATGATTCAGCGATTGGCGAGAAAAAGAAGTGGTCATGAACCCACAAAACCTCAGAAGAAGAAGTAGACTAGACTGACTAGGAAAGAGCCAAAACACAAAGCCCAAGTTAAGGCCGCCGGATAACAGCGGCCCAACGTGAAAACGGAGTCAAACCCCTGAAGACACCGCCATAGCCAGCGGTGACTTGCTATGTGCTCCGCTGTGATGAACTTGGCTACACAGGAAGAAGAGGAGCAGAGGCAACGCTGCCGACATCCTCTCGCTTGACATTAAGCCTAGCGGTATTCCACCGTAAATGCAAGCGTCACTTGCAGCCCGCCGCAATTCTTCAGGTTTTCTCCTCACTATGGTACGTCCTTCTTCTCGGCAAAGGCTGCTGAATGCGGCTCGGGAGCTGTTCGTTCGTCAGGGCATCACCCAGACCACCACCCGTCAAATTGCAGATTTGGCCGGAGTGAATGAGGTCACCCTGTTTCGGCACTTCGGCACCAAGCAAGGGTTACTCCTGGCCGTATTTGGGGAGCTGGGGGTCTTTTCCGGCATAGCCGATCTGCCCCTGAAGGCGGATCCCGCCCCCTCTCAAGGTTCTGGGTTGCAAGCCATTCTCCTGCGCTACGTCCACACCTGTTTTCGGGCTTTGGCCGATAATCCTGAACTGGTGCGCTCCCTGGTGGGAGAGGCCGGTCTTTATTCTGAGGAGCATCGTCGCGCCTTGCGGATGGGTTTTTCTCAGGCCCAAGAACAGCTGACAGAGTATTTGCGGCGATTTCCCAACTCTGAGTTGCAATCTGTCGAGCCAGATCGCCTTTATGCAGCCGTTGGGGTTTTGCATGTAATGATTTTGGGAGCAGCCATGCTGGCAGTAACCGCCGAGTTGCCCACCGTTCACGCCGACGGGGCGGAGCCCTCTGTTGAGGGGCAGCTATCGGATGAAAAATCTAAAAAATCAGAGAAAGGCGCCGAAACCGCCAGGATCCCCCCCCTCCTGCAAGCCTGCGTGGAGCTGTGGATGGCAGGCGTGACCCAACAGAGACCAGATAGAAAAGAGAGGAGGTTGTAAGCCGGGTTCTGTAGTGCAGAGTTGCACTGGCGATCATCCATCTGGGAGTGATGTTACCATCACCCTCTAGCGGCTCACCACCATCGAGAGCACCCTTCCCCACTTTGGGTACCGTGATCTCGATGCAGCCAACAGGGGCGAAGAACAGCCATGATCCTGCGGCTGCGGCCTTGCTTTCCACCGGGGTTTACCGAGCCAACGCCTCACGACGTTGCTGGTGGGCTCTTACCCCACCTTTGCACCCTTACCTGTGCTGGGATCCCAGCCATCGGCGGTATGTTTCTGTGGCACTATCCTCGCGGTTACCCGCACTGGGCTTTCCCCAGCGGTGTGTTCTTCTGAAAGCCCGGACTTTCCTCATCCCGCTGTCTGGTGGCGACAGCAAGGACGCGATCGCCTGCCCCTCCTCTCTCTTCAGCTCGATCCTACTGCATCTTCCAAACCTAGAAAATCCCGGAAATCGGTACAAACTCCACTTGATCGGGAATGTTGGGGGCCAGGTGTAAGATTTGCCGGTTCAAATCCATCACCACAGCCGCCACGCTTTCGGTGCGATCCCAGGCGGGCAGATGGGGATCCGGATGGCGGCAGATGCAGTGGGGGGCATTCGTCCGGTCTTGTAGGATTTTTTGAAGAGCGACCGCGTCTAGGGTTCCCGTTTGAGCGCTCTGGCGAAGCAAATGATAGGCCCGTTCTAGCCTTGTGGAGGATCCTATATGGGGGGGCAGCTCATCTTCTCGCAAGGCCGGATCCAGGAAATGATTGGTGTGGGCGAGGATCCCTCCTTGAGGGAGATGCAGACCAATTCCTCGTGGACTGATTTCAAAGCTGATTGCACTAGCGGGCTGTAGGCCTACCGCCTGTCCTGCGGTACCCGCAACGCTGACACAAGAGGAGGCGGTGTAGGGGTAGGATCCCACCCTCTCCACAGCTTGCTGCCACTCCTCGCACTCCAACAACAAGCGCAATAGCAAATGCACCGGCATTCCCTCGGTTTGCCCATCTAGGGTAGAGCGCAAGAGGTTGAGGGCTACGGCCAACCCTGCTTGATTGAGGCCAATTTTGGCCAGGATCCCAGCTTCGGTCAGGGTGAGGTAGGCAGGGTGGGTATCGGAGCGAACGCACAACAGCACACAGGCCCTGCGCTGCTCCCCGATCCAATCCCAGGTTTGGGCCAAGTAGGTGTGGTGGGTGGAGGTAGCCTGGGGCAAGGCCGCCAGGGTGGTGCATTCTCCCCCATCCGGGTTGGCTGGGTTTGGATCGATGAGTTTCTCCATTGCCTTGCATTCATGAGCAGGATCCGCTGGGTGCTGGGGTACTCCGTTTTGGAGATTGTGTTCCAGAGCAGCGGCGCAGTCGGGATGGGATCCACCGACAACCGATCTGGATAAAATCTCGGTGCGCAAATTGAGGGCCAGAATCTCGGCGAAACGAAAGCCACTCCCCGCGGCAATGCCTTGGATTTCTTCCAGCAGGTGGGGCACGTGGCGCTCTAGCCAGGGCAGGGATCCCTCTGCTTGGGTCTGGGCCTGCTGCCAGGTGAGACCACAGCGGTAGGCAAATTGGCGGGCGTAACTAGCAATGCTGTGGCGAATGAGTTGGGCCGCCTGGGATCCATACTGTTGGCCTCGTTGTTGGGGATCCCCCTGCAGATGAAGAATGGGGAACATGGTGCTGGTTTGCCCGTGACCTCAATAGGTGGGCAGGGAGGGATCCACCTCACAGGCCCAAGCGTGAATGCCGCCGCTGATGTTATAAACCTGGGTGAACCCGTTGGCCTGTAGCCACCGGCTCATCTGAGCAGAGCGGAGGCCATGATGGCAGAGCACAAAAGTTGGCTGATCTGGATCCAGCTCTGTGAGGATCGGTTCCCTCCATTCCTCGTACTGGCTCAAGGGGTAGTTGCGAAAGCCCAGGGCATTTAAATTCACCAGCTCCAGCTCTGCCGGTTCCCGCACATCGATCAATTGCAGAGGGCCGGCCTCGGGATCCTGTAGGTATTGGGCCATCTGTTGCGGTGTAATGGAGCGGATGGAGAAGGACATCGCCAACTCTGGTCTACAGGGATCCCTTTTCAAGATACACCGGCTCAGCGGCTGCCCTGAGACTGCCCGCAAAGGTTAAGATGTCACCCTGATTTGGGCTTAGCCTGGGTATGGCTGTGCAACGCTTTTTGATCGACACGGATACGGCGGGAGATGATGTTACCTCGCTGCTCTTTGGGCTGCTCTGGCCCAACAGCATCCTACAGGGCTGCCCGCCGGGGTGAGTTTCATTCGAGATCCCTTTGCGGAAGTGCCCAAACCCGCCGATTATGCCAGCATCTGCAGCGGAGATACCCGTCCGCTGTTCTTTATCGGTGTGGATGCTAACCAAAACTACCTGGGGGATACCGATAACAACCCTGCCACCCTCAACCACGGTCTCACCTCGATGCTGAAGCGGGTGGATATGGCCACCTATGAAGTGATTCGCAGCGTGGTGGAAGGCAACTTTAAGGCAACTTTGTCGGCGGCATTCAAACCTTTGGCCTGGAGAACGAGGGTGTGGGCTATGCCCTGGATGAATACAACCAAGCCTTGCTCTCAGCGGATTTGGTGGCTGCTGTGGAAGCGGTGAAGCAGAACATTATCGCCGGAACCCTCGAAGTACCTGAAGAGCGCTAGATTTTTGAGATTTTTGTTGCCGATTGATTGCGGATCCCTGGCGAAGCCTTGACTAAACAGAGGATCCATCAGAGGATGCTTTTGCTGAGGGCATTGGATCCCAGCTTGGCCATCTGTACCTTGACCCCGTGGCAGTTGTTTGTTGCTCTTGTTTGTTGCTGTAACAACCTTAACCGCTAAGCGCTTGTAAGGGGCTTTCCACCTATGCTTGGCCAAGTATCCAAATCTGGTTGGGGGATCTGTTCAGCCTTGCTGCCTCTGTTGGCGGGGGTTGCCCTCGGCTGTGGGGGTGGCGGCGGCAGTTCTCCACCTCTTCCTCCGCCAGGTGGCGGGCCCATCATCCTGAGAGTGGATCCGGCCAGTGGCCCCTTTACCAAACTGGCAGACGCAGTTGCAGAGGCGCAGCGACTTCAGACTGCCACAGCCGGCCTGGAGGTGCTGATCGAGATTTTGGGGACGGGCAGGGAAACTTTGCAAAGCAACCTGGCCCTGGATGGCGGCGATGGCACCAACGGCGGTCGCATTCGCATCACCAGCTCCACCGCCTATGAGATCCTGACCGGGCTCTTTGACGTGATTGTAGCCAGCCAAACCAGCCTGCAGGGGGTAGATGTGGTGCTGGGGGGTGGACGGGTGCAGGTGAACAACGGCACTTTTCAGCCGCGCAAGGTCACCCTCAACGACCCTCGCTCCAACATCTTGGTCAACGGCAATGCTGCGGTTCTAGAGGGAGCCTTGAACCAATTGGCCGAGATTTTGTGCCAGCAATTTTTGGATCCCTGTGTGCAGATCTCTGGGAATGGCCGGGTCAGCCGTGTCTCGCCGATTGTCAGTAAAACGGGTGGGGTGGGCATAGGCACTGTGCCGGGCAGCAATCCCATCCTTGAAAACAACACAATTCTCCTGCAGGCTTTGGGGGCTTTGGCCGTTCGCTATGGTGACAACTCCGGCGGGATCTTCCGCAACAACCAAATCGAAGGGGATCCACCCACGGCTGGAGCCGGCTTGGTACTGCAGGCGCGGCAAGCAGGTACGAGTGGCACTACCGGGATTCAGCTGGATGGGGCAGGCTCAATTCCATCCATTCAATCCAACCGGATCGGCGTGGGCAGGATAGCCGGCAGTGTCGGCATTCGTATTTTGCAGGGAACCCAGGCCCGCACCATTTCCGGGAATACGTTCCTAGCTCGGGGCGAGGGCGTAGGAGTGGCAATTCAGGCGGCCCCCGGCACCCCAGATGCGGTAGTCGCAGCCTACCTGGCTGGCAATACTTTCCAAGGAAACTTTGCTCAGAGGGTCACTGGGGAACCTGCGCCCATCCCAGCTCCTGCACCGACGCCGACGGAAACGCCCACGCCAACTCCTGCACCGACACCCTCTCCCACCCCCACACCTCCAGTATTGGGCACCGGCCCCATTCAAGTTACCTTGAGTTGGAACACCATCGATGACCTTGACCTGTATGTTACGGATCCCACGCAGCAGACCGTGTTTTTTAACAACCGAATTGTCCCTTCTGGAGGACGGCTGGATGTGGATGCCAATGCCGACTGTGTTGCCGTAACCCAAAATGCTGTGGAGAATGTCTTTTGGGCTTCCACCCCGCCCTCAGGGCCATACTTCATCGAGGTGAGATTGTTCCGGCGCTGCTCCCAATCAACTGCTCCCATTCCCTTTACCGTAACGGTTCGCAAGAGCGGAAACGTCGCGCAGACTTTTAGCGGCTTGGCCACATCCCCTGGCTTGGCGGGTAGGTTTACGTTTTCCTTCCCCTGAAGTTAGCCAAGGCTGGCAGCCATCTGCCCTGCCCACGTATGGCCATTTTGGTTCAGACTAGGACACCACACCTATACTCATACTCAGATCTTTGATTGCAGATCGCAGGGTTCAGAAGACCTTATTTCTGCGCCCCAGGCATCTCCTTCCCACTAAGGACAGCTCCAACTTCGCGGCCTCGACGCTTTTTCTGGCCATCACCTTGCGGCAGCGGGCGATGCTGGAAGGCAGTCCCACAAGTTCAAACAGTCACATCCCCTGGGAAAGGGGCTAGGGGTGGCGGACAGCGGCGCGGAGCGCTTTGCGTCAGCATGAGTGCGGGAGTATGTCACGCTATTCCGCAGCAGCCTTGGCTGCTTTCGCTTCGGCTTCCTTAGCAGCTTTGGCCGCTCTCATTTCCGCCAGAATCTCCTCCGGTCGTTTGCCAGCCCGCTGGGATCCAGCAGGCAAGTCGTGGGGATCGATTACCCCTTTGGGCAGATAGGCAAATTCTCGCAGTGGGGTCACCATTGGGTCCTCAGTTACCTTGGAGGGCAAACGGCCCATCGCCACCTGATGGTAGTTGAGGTCGTGGCGGTCGTAAGCGGCCAGCTCATAATCCTCGGTTACCGAGAGGCAGTTGGTGGGGCAAAACTCCACACAATTGGCGCAGAAAATGCACACCCCGAAATCAATGCTGTAGCTGTAAAGCTCTTTTTTCTTCAGCTCTGGGTTGTAGGCCCAATCCACCACCGGCAGGTCAATTGGGCAAACTCGAACACAGATCTCGCAGGCAATACACTTATCAAACTCGAAGTGGATGCGTCCCCGAAAGCGCTCAGAAGGGATCAGCTTTTCGAAGGGGTATTGCACAGTTACTGGGCGCCGACCCATGTGGTCGAAGACAACCCCCATCCCTTGGCCGATGTACTTGGCGGCTCGGAAGGCATCGCCCACATATTCTTTGACACGCTTGAGAAACGTCATGGCCTCTGTTCTCCCTCTCTTGCCTGTTTACTTCTCATTCAACCCCCAAAAAAGGAGGGGAAGGCGAGTTTTAGGGCTGCCGTTAGCAGCAAATTGACAAAGGATACAGGCAGCAAAAACTTCCACCCCAAATCCAGCAGTTGGTCAATGCGCACCCGTGGCAAGGTCCAGCGCAGCAGGATGGCCAAGAAGATGAAGATAAAAGCTTTGACCATCGTCATGACAATGCCTAAGGCCGCCGCGCCGATCTGCAAGAAAGGGTTATCCAAAGGAATCCCGGCAAGTGCAGCAATCGTTTCCACCGGCACCACAAACGACCAACCCCCCAAGTACAGCACTGCCGCAATCAGAGAAGCCAGCAGCAAGTTGGCGTAGGATCCCAGATAAAAGAGGGCAAACTTCATGCCGGAGTACTCCGTTTGGTAACCGGCTACCAGCTCTTCTTCTGCTTCCGGCAAGTCGAACGGGATCCGCTCCGTTTCCGCCAGCGCCGAGATCAGGAAAATGACAAAGCCAATGGGCTGCCGCCAGACGTTCCAGCTCAGAATGCCCAGGCCGCTCTGCTGCTCCACGATCCCCACCGTGTCCAGACCGTTGCTCATCAGCACCACGGCCAACACTGACAGGGCCAGCGGCAGTTCGTAGCTGATCGATTGAGCTGCCGCGCGTAGCCCACCCAGCAAGGAGTACTTGTTATTGGAACCGTAGCCCGACATCAACAGACCGATGGGTTGCACGCTGGAGGTGGCGATCAGGAAGAACACGCCAATGGCAATGTTGGAGATCAATAGGTTCTGGCCAAAGGGAACCACCAGGTAGCACAAAAAGACGGGCAGGAAAACCAATATCGGCCCCAGCGTGAACAAAACCGGGTCGGCCAAGATGGGCAGAACATCTTCTTTGGTCAGCAGCTTGATGCCATCGGCAATCGGGATCAGCACCCCCTGAGGGCCGGCCATGTTGGGGCCAATCCGCTGTTGGGCTGCTGCCGAGATCTTGCGCTCCAGCCAAGTCATGACCATCACCCCCAAGGTGGCGGCGATGATCAGCAGCAACATCGGCAGGGGCATCCAGAGGGCATGGGCTGCACCTGCTCCCAAGCCTAGGTTCTGTAGGGCAGTCTCGAAGCCAAGTTGTAGGTCGATACCAGCGTTTGTCATGGGGGTGAGTAGCTCCCTAGAGATGGCGGGTTGGGTAGGGTTTGGGATCCCTGTAGCTAGGTCTTGCCGTTGGGATCCGATTGGGGGGGACGGTTGCGGCGGCGTAGCTCCTGCTGGATGATGGCCTGAAGGCGAGCATCAGATAGCTCTTCCGCGCGGCGGCGCCTTTCCTCTTGGTACTTAGCCCATTGCTTGGGGCCGATAACCGCAGCAATGACAGACACAATCAACAGCGGCAGAACCAAGATCGCCCAGGCCATTGCCTTTGTCCTCGCTTTCCGTAAGTATCTTAGCGATCCACCTCGCCCATGATGATGTCAATGCTGCCGAGGATGGCGATCATGTCGGCTACCTTCATGCCGCGAATGAGCTGAGGCAACACTTGCAAATTGACAAAGCCGGGGGGGCGGATCTTCCAGCGCCACGGGCAGACGTTGTCGTCTCCCACGATGTAAATGCCCAGCTCTCCTTTGGCGCTCTCCACCCGCACGTAGGCTTCCCCCTTGGGGATCTTGAAGTTGGCGGAAGGCTTTTTGCTGATGAACTGGTAGTCCCCTTTGTTCCACTCCGACTTCGGCCCCTCCAGCATCCGCTTGGCTTCCAGGTTTTCAAAGGGGCCGCCCGGCAGAGCCTTCACCGCTTGCTGCACGATCTTGCAGGACTCGCGCATCTCTTTCATGCGCACCCGATAGCGGGCTAGGCAATCCCCTTCGGGATAAACGGCCACCTCCCAGTCGAAGTCGTCGTAGCACTCGTAGTGATCCACTTTGCGCAGATCCCAGTTGACGCCGCAGGCCCGCAACATGGGACCCGACAGACCCCAGTTGATGGCGTCTTGCTTGGAGATGGCTCCCACCCCTTCCAGCCGCCGGCGGAAAATCGGGTTGTCGGTAACCAGCCGCTCGTATTCATCCACTTTGGGCAAGAAATACTCGCAAAAGTCTAGGCATTTTTCCGTCCAGCCGTAGGGCAAGTCCACCGCCACGCCGCCCACCCGGAAATAGTTGTTGTTGATCAAGCGCATGCCGGTGACGGCTTCAAACAAATCCAAGATCCACTCCCGCTCCCGCATGGCGTAGAGAAAGGGAGTTTGTGCGCCCAAATCTGCTAAGAAGGGGCCAAACCAGAGCAGGTGGTTGGTAATACGAGTTAGCTCCAACATGATCACCCGCAGGTAGCTGGCCCGTCTGGGCACGCTGATCCCGGCCAGTTTCTCAACGGCATTGACGGTAATGGCCTCGTTGAACATGCCGGCCCCGTAGTCCCAACGGGAGACGTAGGGCAGGTATTGCACCACCGTGCGGTTTTCGGCGATTTTCTCCATGCCGCGGTGCAAGTAGCCGATCACCGGTTCGCAATCGACGATGTTTTCGCCATCTAGGGTGACCAGCAGGCGCAAAACCCCATGCATGGAGGGATGGTGCGGCCCAAAGTTGAGCAACATCCGGTCGGTACGGGTCTCGATCATGGGCATGGGCATAGCCGCCGCCTCCGCAACTGAAGAATGTTTATAGTCTGCAACATTTGCAGTATAGCGGTTTTCTTCTGCCTTCTCGGGATCCCATGCCATCAGGGATCCCAATCCTCGATATTGAAAGTCTCCAGGGGAACTCAGCTAGAGTGAGAAAAAAGGAGGGAGGCCGATGGCTGTATCCCGTTCACCCTCGAATGGCTCATCCCGACGAGAGCAGCAACATCCGCAATATGCCACCGACCGAGCTGCGCTCGATGAGCTGATGGTGCAGGCTCAGGAGAGGCCCCTCTCCGAGTGGGTGCTGGCGGAAGTCGCCCGTTTGCGCATCCGTTACCACGGCTTCCCCGGCGCCTGGGATCTGCAGCGGGATTTGGATCAAATCCTGGAACAGTGGGGCCTGAGCGAAGAAGAGCTGTTCGCCCAGACCCGCCAGATCCATGCCCGCGGCCAGGTGTACGACCGCAGCTTTAGCACGCGAGACGACTGGGCCTAGAGGCAGGCTGGGGGGCGGGATCCCTTACCCCCCTGAGAGAGGGGAGTTTGCCGGTTGTTCATGAGACGTGAAGCTGCTCGGCAAAGACAGGATCCAAAGGCACATCCAGGGCGGCAATCACCTTAGTCCAGAAGTTCATAAAGCCAATCCAAGCCGATAGCTCCACCAGATCTTCATCTGACCAAATGGCTTTTAGCTGGGCAAAGAAGCTATCGGTCACCACCATGCTGGGCACGGTCATCCGCTCAGCGTACTCGATGGCCAGCTTTTCCGCTTCGGTGTAGAGGGTGCTGGTGCGGGCCTGGGCCACCGCCGCAATTTTGGCAGGGGAGGCGCCGTACTTTTGCGCCTGCAGGGTGTGGTAGGGCAGGCAGTAGTGGCGGCAGCCGTTGATTTGGGCAATGCGGATGCTGACCAGCTCCTTCAGCTCTTCAGGCAAGTTGGGGTTTTGGGTGTGCAGCGCCCCGTAGAGGTTCATCACGGCTCGCATCAGTTGGGGCTTGTGGGCCATCACCTGCAGGGGGTTGAGGGCGGTGCCGTAGGTTTTCTCCAGGCTTTCGTAAACCTTTTGCAGTTGCTTATCGGCTTTCTCTGGGGTAACAGGAGGGATCCGCATGGACGGTCTATAAAAAAAATTGCAGCATTCTCGACTTTAGCGCGTCTGGGGGATCCGCCCAAGCCTAAGGGGGATTCACAGCCTTGGTGAGTGATCCCTTCTCCCGTTGAGAAGGGGGCCTTGGTCTTTTGGTTTCGTTCCAGACACTCCTGCAGGGCTTGCAACCTGTCAAGGATTGCCCAAGGATTGCTCAACGGCTTCCACCTGCTGCTGGGTGGCGGTAGCCCCTTGGTTGAGGGTTTGCTGCAGTTGATCCCGCGATTGGTAAATCTGCAGCGGCCCACCTTGAGGGATCCCTTGCTGGGCAGCTTCTGGGCTGGCTTGCTCTGGTCTCGGCTCCGAACTCAGCGGGTTGCGATAGAGGCGGTTGACCAGCAGAAATCCCACCAGCACCACAGCAGTTGCCACCAAAAGCCGAACCATACTCGGATCCCTTGCAAGCATCTGGTTCTAGAATGCCCAAAAAGAGGAGCAGGTATCCGATGTCGGGCAAAGTTGCGCAAACTTCCCAACCGGTACGGGTTGGCATTGGCGGCCCGGTGGGATCTGGAAAAACCGCTTTGGTGGAAAAGCTCTGCTTGGCGCTGCGGGACCACCTGTCTTTGGCGGTGGTGACCAACGATATCTATACCCGCGAGGATGCCGAGTTTTTGGTGCGGGCCAAGGCCCTGGAGGCAGAGCGGATCATTGGCGTAGAGACCGGCGGCTGCCCCCACACCGCCATTCGGGAAGATGCCTCCCTCAACCTAGACGCCATTCAGGAGCTGGAGCGCCGCTTTTGCCCCCTGGATCTCATCTTGGTGGAATCGGGGGGGGACAACTTGGCAGCTACCTTCAGCCCGGAGCTGGTGGACGCCTGCATTTACGTCATCGACGTGGCCGAAGGGGACAAGATCCCGCGCAAAGGCGGGCCGGGGATCACCCGCTCCGACCTGCTGGTGATCAACAAGATCGATCTGGCTCCCTATGTGGGAGCAGACTTGGGGGTGATGGAACGGGATGCCCGTCGCATGCGGGGAGATAGGCCCTTTGTCTTTACCAACCTGCGCACGGGCGAGGGGCTGGAGCAGGTTCTCAGTTGGCTGGAGCGGGAGGTGCTGTTTCGCCCCATCAAGGCCGACCCCCCCTCGGTGAGCCGCCTGTGAACTTCGGTAAGGCCATCTTGAAGGCAACCCGCCGAGGCGAACATACCCGTATTTGGGAGTATTCTCAGGCTCCCCTGCAATGGCTGGGATCCCCTGGGGAGCCACCTGTGTACTACCTGCGCAACCCCAACGGCGGCCTGCTGGGTGGGGATCGCCACCGGATCGAGATCGGGCTGGGGCCAGGCTCGGCGCTGGAAATTCGCACCCAAGGGGCAACGCGGCTGCATCCCGGCTTGATTCGGCAACAGGTCAAGGTCAAGCTGGCCCCCACCAGCCAGTTGATCTGGATCCCTCACCCGACCATTCCGGGGGCAGGGGCAGACTTTCGCCAGCAGGTGCAGATCGAACTGGATCCCACAGCCCGCCTGGCCTATGCCGAGATCTGGACTGCCGGACGACTGGCCATGGACGAGCGCTGGCAGTTTGAACATCTTGCCAACTGCCTGCAAGTTTGGGTCACTGCTGGGATCCCATCCTCCCCCGAGGGGAGAAAACTCTGGCTGCAGGAACACATGGATCTGCACTTTCCCCATCGGCAGGTCTCCGCCGCGTCAGTGCTGGGATCCCATCTCTGTTGGGGATCCCTGTACTTGCTGGGGGATTGGCCGGAACCCACTTGGCTGACCGTTCACATCAGCGGGACAGAGCCCCTACACTGGCTGGTCAAGTCTCCGGATCCCATCTGTAAGGGTTGGATTCTGCGCCAGGTGGGGCCACAGGCAGAGGCCATTTGGCGGCATTTTGGCCAGGTTGCACTACAGCTTGCTCAAGCCAAGGGTGGCTCACCCCAGGGGTGGTAGACTAAGGCTGACTCAAACCAACTGGTTGACCCAAGGCCGAGACGGAGTCCTTTGAACGCTGCTCAACGGATTCTCAGCTAGAAATCGCAGGAGCCCCGCACTGTACCCGTAGGGTCAGTGTCGGGAGGAATGCGGAAGTTATGATAGAACCATGACCCAAGTCCTGA
>NZ_JBSSAB010000046.1:0-18409 GCF_054058195.1 Thermostichus sp. OS-CIW-29 | reverse complement strand
CAAAGCCGAGCGGCGCAGGGCCAACAGTTGGGCGTTCTACCAACTACGTCAGTTTCTGGAATACAAGGCGAGGGCTGCAGGGGTTTCTCTGATTCTTGTGCCGCCTGCTTACACGTCGCAGACCTGTCACAAGTGTTTACACATCCACCCTGAGCAGGGCAAGTCCTACCGCAGTGGCAAGTCGTTCAAGTGTGGGCACTGTGGATGGGAAGGGGATGCGGATTTGAATGGTGCGAATGTGATTGCGCTTTTGGGGGCTGCTGTGAACCAGCCTAGAGGTTCGTGGTTGGCTTGCCAACTGCAGGGCTACCGAAAGCCCGCCCTGTACTGCGAAGCAGTCAGGGTCGGGTAGTTTACAACCATTCTGTGTTCGGGGCTGAGCTGAGCCATGCTTTGCTGTAGAGCCTGTTGGTAGTGCAAGTGCATCAGGTCGGGGCCAGGGTGAGCGATATCCGATCCGAGGGCCAGGTTTTGGGTTTGGGAGTGTTGCCGGGCGCAGCGCCGTCGCTGATCTGAGGCCACATTCCAGCAGATGCGATACAGCCAAGTGGAAAACTGGGCCGAGCCGCGAAACCGAGGCAACCCTTTCCAGGCACGAATAAACACTTCCTGTACCAGGTCATCCAAAAGATCGGCTCCACACAAGGGATAGAGGATATTCCGTACCGACTGCTGGTATTTGCGGTAGAGTTGGCGAAAGCTCTGGCTGTCGCCGTTGAGGCAGCGCTGGATCAGCTCCCAATCGGATGTATCCTTTGCCGCCTGCACGAGAGGACGCTCCCTTGTTCTCAACCTTGCTTTGTCTGACTCCCAATGCCCCCAAAAGGTTCAAAGGATCCCTGTCTACGATGGCCCTCCACTTCCCGCCAAGATACCGGCATCTTCTGATTGCCGTTTTCCCTCAAAGGATACCCGCCGGCAGGTGTAGACAAGCCAATCCCTCTTGCCTGTTCGCACTTTCTCAATCCCAATTCTGTTGAATTCTATTGGCTCGTCGACCTACAATTCCAATAACACCAAAAAGAGGGAATGAAAAGCTGATCTTCATGCCTGCCTGGCCATGGCCAAAACAACTCAGATAACCGATAAACCCGATCTGTTTGGATTCCTCTATCATCACCCGACGCTCATCCTTGCCATTCTGTTGGGGCCACCTCTCATTTGGTTACTGGTCTTTTACTTGGGGCCGCTGCTGGCGCTGCTGCTGCAAAGTTTTTATCATCTGGATCCCTTTACCGGCCTGATCCTGAGAAAGTTGACTTTGGCCACCTATCGGGAGCTGCTCACTCCTGCCAGCGTGGATATCTTTGTCCGCAGCTTGACTATGGCTTTGGCAGTGACCCTAGCTGCAATTGTGTTGGCTTTTCCTCTGGCTTATACCATGGTCAGACTGGCCTCTCCTCGCTGGAAGGACTTTTTGTACTTGTTGGTGCTCCTACCGCTTTGGTCTAGTTATTTGATTCGGGTTTATGCCTGGAAGTTGATCCTGGCCAAAGAAGGGATCCTTACCTATCTACTCACCCATGTGGGCCTACAGGGCTGGGTGGAAAAGATTTTGCAGTTGCCCGGGATCGGTGGGCCATCGCTGGCTGTATCCAACTTGGGTATTTTCTTGGTGTTTCTCTATGTTTGGCTGCCCTATATGATTCTGCCGATCCAGGCGGCTTTGGAGCGAGTGCCTGATAGCTTAATTGAGGCTTCTGCAGATTTGGGAGCTCAGGGTTGGCAAACGTTCCGCCATGTTACTCTTCCCCTCGCCTTGCCAGGGATCCTGGCCGGGTCGGTCTTTACCTTTTCCTTAACGCTAGGAGATTTTGTGGTGCCTTATTCTCTGGGCAATTCCAGCTATTTCATCGGGCAGGCAGTTCTCGCCTTTCAGGGCACCTCTGGCAACATTCCCTCGGCGGCAGCCTTCACGGTTGTGCCGATGGGGATCATGACCGTCTATCTGCTAGTGGCCAAGCGGCTGGGGGCTTTTGAATCGGTGAGCTGACCCGATCAAGGATTTTTCCAACACATGAGGAGCCAACTGAGCTAGGCTGGTAAGTGTTAACGAATGTATCGGGCTGTCCCTATGGTGCTCTTTGGCTTTGGCAAACTTGGCAAGAAACTGTCCCTGCCCAAACCGGAAGAAGCCTTGCCGGGCCGGGCCGAGCCGATGGTGATCGTGAATCGGCATTTTGTCAATGGCCATCCGCTGCAGCCGCCTTTTCCCGAGGGCATGGAGCTGGCCATGTTCGGCATGGGCTGCTTCTGGGGGGCAGAGCGCAAGTTTTGGCAGGTGCCAGGGGTGTTCAGCACAGCGGTGGGCTACGCTGGCGGGTTTACCCCCAACCCCACCTATGAAGAGGTCTGTACTGGCCTGACTGGCCACAACGAGGTGGTGCGGGTGGTTTACGACCCAGCTCAGGTCAGCTATGCCCAACTGCTGAAGGTGTTTTGGGAAAATCACGACCCTACCCAGGGGATGCGCCAAGGCAATGATGTGGGCACCCAATACCGCTCCGGCATCTATGTGTATTCTCCGGCGCAGCGGGAGCTGGCGGAAAAAACCCGCGATCTCTATCAGCAGGCCCTGACCGCCCACGGCTACGGCCAGATCACCACCGAGATCTTAGACGCGCCTGAGTTTTACTACGCCGAAGACTACCACCAGCAATATCTGGCCAAGAATCCGCGCGGCTACTGCGGCCTGCGGGGCACTAGGGTTTGTCTGCCAGAGATCCTCACCGAGCCTGCCTAGCCCCAACCCAACCGTCAAAAGACTCGGCGGGAATGGGATCCCCGCTCAAGGAACTCCCTAGCCACTAGGGTTACCACCGCCAGCAAGGAGAGCACCACCGCCGCCGCATAGGCTGAGCCGGTGGCATAACTGCGGTAGGCATCTTCCACGAACAGGGGCAAGGTCTGGGTGCGGCCAATGATGTTGCCGGAAACCACAGCCACAGCGCCGAACTCCCCCATGGCGCGGGCATTGGTCAAGATGACGCCGTACAGAAGGCCCCAGCGGATGTTGGGCAGGGTGATTCTCCAGAAGATCTGCCAGGGGGTCGCCCCCAGCGTTTTGGCGGCTTCTTCCTGGTCGGTGCCTGCCTCCTCCAACACCGGCAACACTTCCCGCGCCACAAAAGGAAGGGTGATGAAAGCCGTTGCCAACACAATGCCCGGAAATGCAAAGATAACCCTCCAGGATCCCAGCCAACCCTGACGCCCGAAGATGAGCACCAGCATTAGGCCAGCCACCACCGGGGAAATGGAAAAGGGCAGATCGATCAGGCTCAGCAGCAGCGCCCGCCCCGGAAAACGCCGATGAGCAATGGCCAAGGCAGCACAGAGGCCGAAAAAGGTATTGAGGGGCACAACGACCAGGGCGGTTAGCACCGTCAATCGCAGGGCACTGAGCAACTCCCGCTCTGTCAGGCGATGGAGAAAGGCTGGGATCCCTTCTCGAAACGCCTGATAGAAGATGTTCACCACCGGGATCCCGAGCAGCAGCGCGATGTAAAGCCCGACGATCCCGATCAACAGGCCCGACAGCCATGTTGAGGGCTTCGGTTTGACACCTGCTACCTCGTCAGGTTTCATGGCGACTTCCCCAGGCTTGCAGAAGGTTAATTACCACCAGCGACAGGAAAGAGATCCCCAACATCACCGTTCCGATCACGGTTGCCCCAGCATAGTCGTGTTGTTCCAGCCGCTGAATCACCAGCACCGCCGCGATCAAGTCCCGAAAGGGAATGCTGGAAGCGATGATCACCACAGAGCCGTATTCCCCCACGGCGCGGGAAAACCCCAGGGCCACCCCGGTGAGCACTGCCGGCAGAATCTGGGGCAGCACCACGCGCCGGAAGGTCTGAAAGCGGGAAGCCCCCAAACTCCAGGCTGCCTCTTCCACATCTTTCTCCAGCTCCTGCAACACCGGCTGCACCGTCCGCACCACAAAGGGAAAAGAAATAAACAGCATCGCCACCCCCACCCCCAAGCGGGTAAAGGAGATGCGGATCCCCAAGGGGGCCAAAAGGGATCCAATCCAGCCGTTGCTGCTGTAAACCGTTGCCAGGGTGAGGCCGGCCACGGCGGTGGGCAAAGCAAACGGCAGATCGATCAACCCCTCGAGAAGCTTTTTGCCGGGGAAGGCGTAGCGCACCAGCACCCAGGCAGTCAGGGTGCCCATCACGCCGTTGATCAGAGCCGCCAGCAACGCGGTTACAAAAGTAACTTCATAGGCGGAGAGGGCCACGGGATCCGTCGCGATCCGCCAAAACTCCGCCCAGCCCACGCTGCTGGACTTGGCAATCAAGGCAGCCAGCGGCAGAATCAACATCAAGAAGAGATAGCCCAGGGTCAGCCGCCACGGCCAAGACAGTTGAGACAAAGCTTGCAGCAACGTTTCTCAAGCTCCCACCGGCATTGCGGTCATCTCGGTTTTTTTGACGGGAAAGGCTTTCACCACCTTGGGGCGCACATAGACCTGCTGCCCCACCTGCAGGGGTTGGTTGGCATATTGCTCGCGGCTGAGATGGGCCCACAGGGATCCGCCATCGCTAAGAATCAGCTCCGCCTGAATCTCCCGACCCAGGTGGATGATCTCCTTAACGCGGGCAGAAACACCACTGCTGCCGGGGTTGACCTCAATCTGCACATCGTGGGGGCGCAAAAAAAGCTGATGCGGGCCGGCCTGCACCTCGGGAAGCTGGCAAAAGAGTTGGGAGCGGGGAGAAAGCTCGTTGACCGGGCCGACAAAGCTCATCACAAAGGGTGTAGCTGGATGGTCATAGATTTCTGCCGGGGATCCCACCTGTTCGATCCGCCCCTGGTTCATCACCACGATCTGATCCGCCACCTCCATGGCTTCCTCTTGATCATGGGTTACAAATACCGTTGTCACATGCACCTCATCGTGCAGGCGCCGCAACCACTTGCGCAGCTCTTTGCGGACTTTGGCATCCAGGGCCCCAAAGGGCTCATCCAACAGCAACACCTGCGGCTCCACCGCCAAAGCGCGGGCTAGGGCCACCCGCTGCCGCTGCCCCCCAGAGAGTTGAGAGGGGTAGCGATCCCCGAACCCCGATAGCTGCACCAGCTCCAGCAGCTCATCCACCCGTGCCCGAATCTCGGCCCGTGAAGCCTTGCGGATCTCCAAGCCAAAGGCGATGTTCTGCCGCACCGTCATGTGCTTGAACAGGGCGTAGTGCTGAAAAACAAAACCAATGTTGCGCTCCTGGACGCTGGCATGGGTAGCATCCCGCCCGGTGAGGGAAATCCGCCCCGTATCCGGCTTTTCTAGGCCGGCAATCAGGCGCAGCAGGGTGGATTTGCCAGAACCGGATGGCCCCAAGAGGGCAACCAGGGATCCCGTGGGAATGGTGAGATCGGTGGGGTGAAGGGCCTGAAACTCGCCAAAACGCTTCGATACCCCTTCGATGGTGATACCCATAGGTTCTGCCTAGCTAGTGGTTTGCCTGAGAAGTTGCTGGATGGTTGCCGGCTGAGTCTTCTGGAGAGGGCGAGGGAAGTTAAACCCGCGGCTAATCTACGGTAAACCTGTCAACAAACCGTTGATATAGCTCCCAAGATAACTTGAACGGGGATCCAAAACAAGGGAGACTCCCTACAACTGAGCTTGGATGCGGTCAAACAAGGCCCCATCGGCAAAAAAGCGGCTTTGGACAACCTCCCAGCCTCCCAGGTCGGCGACGGTAACCCGCTTCTCAACAGGAGGGTACCGCCAGGCAAACTCTTGGGCCACCGTCGGCTCCACCGGGCGAAAGCCCACCTCGGCAAAGGCCCGCTGCGCTTCTGGGGTGAATAGGTAGTCCACAAAGGCTTCGGCCACGGCACGGGTACCTTTGCGATCCACATTGGCATCCACCACGGCTACGGGGTTGTCGATGGAAATGTTGGGGTCGGGCACCACATAGGACAGGGATTGGCCGCGCAAGCCCGCCAGGATCACCTCATGTTCGTAGGTAATCAGGGCATCCCCTTGCCCTTTTTGGAAAAAAACATCGGTGGCCTCCCGCGAGTCCCGCGGCAAAATGCGGACATTTTTGTAGACCTGGGTGGTGAAGGCCAGGGCCTGAGGTTCAGGGACAGCGCTCCAGAGGGCTAAAAAGTTCCAGCGGGCGCCCCCTGAGGTCTTGGGGTTGGCGGTAACCACCTGCAAGCCGGGCCGAGCCAGATCCGGCCAAGAGCGGATCCCCTGGGGGTTGCCCTCCCGCGTTACAATTACTGCCACCGAGCGGGTGACGATCCCTTGGTTGGGGGTACGGGCTTCCCATCCCGGCTGGATGAGACCCGCAGCCACGAGGCGCTCCACATCCAAAGCCAGGGCCAAGGCCACCACATCGGCATCCAGCCCGTCGATGACCGCCCGCGATTGCGTTGCTGAGCCACCGTAGCTGCTTTCTACGCGCACCCGTTGCCCCGTTTTCGCCAGCCAATCGGCCTCAAAAGCAGGGATGATCTGCCGGTAGGCATCCCGCGTCACCGCAAAAGAAGCGAGGAGGATCCTGACTTCCCCCTGCAATCCCCCCCCTCGGCCACAGCCGCCAAGGCCAAGCAGAAGGCAGAGCAGCAGGGATCCCATCCCCAGCCACCGTCCCCCGCTCGCCAGCAGCCTCTGGATCCCGCCTGTCTTTGTAACCTCCATAGCCGTCCTCAAAACCTCGGGCCGCCCTCGCCCCCAGCCTCTCTCCGACAGAGGGGCTCCGCTTGCTGTAGGCGGAAGGAGCAGGCCCTTGTTCCTATTCTACGGTAAGCCGGTCGGCAAACCGTTTTTATTTAAGGATCCCTAGGCAGGACAGGGGGTGGGGATCGCCGCATCGACAGCGAGATCCAGCGTGGCCTTGAGAATGCCAGGATCCTCTGGAGAAGGGCGCAACTGAAACCCCAGCCGCTGACACAGGCGGCGCATGGCCTCGTTTTCGCCAAGAACCTCGCCGGTGAGGCGCTGGATCCCTTCGCAGCGGGCCACCTGAATGAGGCGGGTCAACAGCTCTGTGCCAATCCCTTGCCGTTGGTAGGGATCCGCCACCAGCATGGCAAACTCTGCTTCTTGGGGAAAGCCATGTTTTCTGGAGAGGCGGCTGATGCCGAGGATTAAGGACTCCGTCTTGCTGGCGCGATTGGCCTCTGGCTCCTGTTTTTCGGCCACCAGGGCGATCTCGCGGTCGTAGTCGTTAAAGCAAATGCGGGTGAGGCGCTCATGGGCGATACGGGCGCTGTATTTGATCGGGTGGAAGTAGCGCAGATAGACGCTGTAATCGGAGACGTGGCGGTGAAAATCGATCACCAAAGGCTCGTCTTCAGGGCGAATGGGGCGAATGGTGATGCCGTCCCGGAAGCTCCAGATGTACTGGGTGGGATAGGGGCGGATGGCCAAGGGCACCTGGGGATCCTGCTCGGTTCGCAAAATGACGCGGGCATCCAAAGCCAGCAGGCCCTCGCTGGAAGCCAGCAGCGGATTGATGTCGATCTCTTTAATCTCCCGCTGCTCGGCCACCAGTTGGCTAAAGCGCACCAAGAGCTGTTCCAGGGCCTCCAGATCGACAGCTGGGCGTCCGCGTACCCCCCTGAGGGCCTTGTAGATGAGGGTGTTTTCCATCAGGCGCCGCGCCAAGGTGGTGTTGAGGGGGGGAAGGCCGATGGAGCGATCTTGAAACACCTCCACCAGTTGTCCGCCACTGCCAAACAGCAACACCGGCCCAAATTGGGGATCCTGGCTGCTCCCCAGGATCAGCTCATAGCCATCCGTGTCCACCATCGGCTGCACCGTGACCCCCTGGAAGTGCTCCGGCCCCGCTTTCTCGCTGACGTTGCGGAGGATTTGCCCGAAGGCCCGGCGCACCGCCTCAGCATCGGGCAGGTTGAGCTGCACGCCGCCCACATCGGTTTTGTGGGTGAGGGTGTGGGAGTAGAGTTTCACCACCACCGGGTAACCCATGGCCTCGGCAGCTTCCACCGCCGCTTCGGGACTCTCAGCCACCCGCGTCGGCACCACCGGGATCCCGTAGGCGGCCAGGATCTCTTTGGACTCCGCCTCGGTTAGAAGCGTTCGACCTTCCCGCCGAGCTTGGCTAAAGGTTTGCTGCACCTTGTCGCGCTCTACCGCTGTTGAAGGGGGCAGAGTGGGGGTCTCGTAGAGGGCCTTGAGGTTGTAGCTAAATCGCCACAAATAGCCGAACACCCGCGCCGCTTGATCCGGGTAGCGGTAGGTGGGGATCCCGGCTTGGTTGAGGATGTGCTCGCCCGCATCCACGCCAGCTCCCCCCATCCAACTGGCCAGGATAGGCTGCCGGGATCCACTGCGCCGCCAGGTCTCCACCACTTTCTCGGCAGTGGCCGTGGGATCCGTCATGGCTTGGGGGGTGAGGATGACCAGACAGCCCTGGCTGCCCGGATCTTGCAACACCACTTCCAAAACTTGGGCAAAGCGCTCCGGATCGGCATCCCCCAAAATGTCAATGGGATTGCCGTGGCTCCAGTGGGGGGGCAAGATCCGCTCAAGCTGCTCCAGGGTTTGGGGGGAGAGCTGGGCCAGGGATCCCCCGGCGCGAATGAGGGCATCGGTGGCCAGCACCCCTGGCCCGCCGGCATTGGTGAGGATGGTCAGGTGAGGGCCCTGAGGACGGGGCTGTTTGGCCAGCACCTCCGCCAGGTCGAAGAGATCTTCAATGTGATCCACCCGCAGCACGCCGCAACGGCGGAAGGCCGCATCCAACACTGCGTCGCTGCCGGTGAGGGAGCCCGTGTGGGAAGCGGCTGCTTGGGCTGCCGCCTGGGTGCGCCCCGCCTTGATGACAATGATGGGCTTGCTCAGGGCCACCTCTCGGGCCGCGGACAGAAAAGAGCGGGCATCCCCGATGGATTCCATGTACAAGACAATGCTGTGGGTATGGGGATCCTCGCCCAAGTAGTCGATTAAGTCTCCCCAGCCCACATCCAGCATCGATCCCAGAGAGATAAAGGCGCTGAAGCCCACATTTTCCTGCAGGCTCCAGTCCAGGATCGAGGTGCACAGGGCCCCACTTTGGCTGATGAAGCCCACATTGCCGGGCCGGGCCATCTGGGCAGCAAAGGTGGCGTTTAAGCCCGTGTGGGGGTTTTGGATCCCCAGGCAGTTGGGGCCAATCAAGCGCAGCTTCCTAAGGACTCCGTCCCGCTGACGCGATTGGATAGTCTGCTGAATTTGCTTCTCCAGCTCCCAGCCAGCAGGGCCCGTTTCCTTGAAGCCTGCTGAAAGAACAATGGCGCCCTTGACCCCGGCTTCTACGCACTCCTGCACCACCTTGGGCACCCCCGCTGCCGGAATGGCGATAATGGCCAGATCCACCGGCTCCGGCAGAGCGGACAGCCGCTCGTAGGCCCGGATCCCCAACACCTGGTGCCGCTTGGGATTGACCGGGTAAACCGTGCCGCCAAAGGGGTGGCTAATGAGGTTCCACAACACCGTCCGCCCCACGCTGCCCTCCCGCTCCGTGGCCCCCACCACCGCCACCGAACGGGGCAGAAAAATGGGATTCAGGGGATGGGATCGGGCCCTCCAGATATCCACACTGGGATCCAGTCGTTGCCACATACCCTACTCCTTAGGCCAACACTGGTTCCGGCTGGTGGTAGAGGGCAGAATCCACCCGGCAGCCCCGATAGGCCAAAACGTACAGCTCCTTCATGTCTTGAATGAGGGGATAGCGGGGGTTGGCGCCGGTGCATTGGTCGTCAAAGGCTTGCTCCGCCATCGCCTCCAGACGGTCGTAAAACTCCCGCTCTTTCTCCCCCAGGGCCTCGCGAATGGTGGCCGGGATCCCCAGTTTCCGCTTGAGTTCTTCGATGGCCTCAATCAGGCGCATGACCTTTTCATCGTCATCCGCCCCGCCCAACTGCAGGTAATCGGCAATTTCCGCGTAGCGGTGTTTGGCGTTGGGATAGCGGTATTGGGGAAAAATGGCCTGCTTGAAGGGGGCGTCGGTGGCGTTGTAGCGGATGACGTGGGTAATCATCAGGGCATTGGCCAGGCCGTGGGGCAGATGGAAGGTGGATCCCAGCTTGTGGGCCAGGGAGTGGCACACCCCCAAAAAGGCGTTGGCAAAGGCCATGCCGGCAATGGTGGCGGCGTAGTGGACTTTTTCCCGCGCTTCGGGATCCTCGGCGCCCTTCTCGTAGGCCCGCGGCAGGTAGGTCATCAGGAGCTTGATGGCCTGCAGGGCAAGCCCATCGGTAAAGTCGCTGGCCATCACCGACACATAGGCTTCCAGAGCATGGGTGAGGGCATCGATGCCGCCGTAAGCCGTTAGCTTCTTGGGCATCTTTAAGGTGAGATCCGGATCCACAATGGCCATGGTGGGGGTGAGGGCGTAGTCCGCCAGGGGGTATTTGATCCCCACCCGGTCATCGGTCACTACGGCAAAGGGCGTCACCTCGGATCCCGTGCCGGAAGTGGTGGGGATGCAGATGAGCTGAGCTTTTTGTCCCAGTGGGGGCAGCTCGTAAACCCGCTTGCGGATGTCCATAAAGCGCATCGCCAAGCCTTCAAACTCCACCTGGGGCTGCTCGTACATCAGCCACATCACCTTGGCCGCATCCATCGGGGATCCCCCACCGACCGCGATGATCACATCCGGTTGAAACTGGCGCAACTGCTCCAGACCGCGATTGACGTTGCTGAGGGTGGGATCCGGCTCTACATCGTGGTACACATCCCAGCTCACGCGAATCTCATCCAAAACCTGGGTGATGGGATGCAATATGCCCAACTCAAAGAGCGGCTTATCGGTCACCAAAAAGGCGCGTTTTTTGCCGGCCAATTCCCGCAGAGCAATGGGTAGACATCCGGGCTTGAAGTAAACCTTGGGCGGGATCCGAAACCAGAGCATGTTTTCCCGACGTTGGGTTACCGTTTTAATGTTGAGCAGGTGGCGCGGCCCCACATTCTCGGAGATCGAATTGCCTCCCCAAGTGCCACAGCCCAAAGTCAGAGAGGGATCTAGCTTGAAGTTGTAGAGATCCCCAATGGCCCCTTGTGAAGAGGGAGTGTTGATCAAGACTCGACCGGTTTGCAGGGCATTTTCAAAGTAGGCAATATCGTCCCGATTGGCGGGATCTGTGTACAAAACAGAGGTGTGTCCCCGCCCGCCGAAATTGACCAGTTGGACAGCAACATCTACGGCGCTGTGGAAATCGTTGGCGCGGTAGAGGGCCAGAACAGGGGCCAATTTTTCGTAGGAGAAGGGCTCCTCCGGCCCCACCTTCTCCACTTCCCCAATCAGCAGTTTGGTGCCTTCGGGTACCTGGATACCGGCCAGGGCAGCGATGGTCTGCACCGACTGGCCCACAATGGCCGGATTGAGGCGACCGTCTTTGAGAAGGATGCGGCGCACGGCTTCGATTTGTTCCGGATCCAAAATGTAGGCCCCCCGATGGCCGAACTCGGCCTTGACCTGCTCGTAGATGGCATCCACCACCACCACTGCCTGTTCTGAGGCACAGATCATGCCGTTGTCGAAGGTCTTGCTCAACAAAATCGAGCTGACAGCCATGGGAATATCGGCACTGGCATCGATCACTGCCGGGGTATTGCCCGCTCCCACCCCCAAAGACGGGTGGCCCGAAGAGTAGGCCGCTTTAACCATGCCAGGCCCGCCGGTAGCCAAGATCAGCTTCACCTCAGGATGCTGCATCAAAGCCTGGGACAGCTCGATGGTGGGCTCATCGATCCAGCCAATGAGCCCCACGGGAGCACCCGCTGCCTCGGCGGCTTCCTTAACCACTTTGGCTGCGGCAATAGTACATTTTTTGGCGCGGGGATGAGGGGAAAAGATAATGCCGTTGCGGGTTTTGAGGGTGATCAGAGCCTTGAAAATGGTCGTTGACGTGGGGTTGGTTACCGGCACAATACCTGCCAAAAGACCCACCGGTTCAGCAATGCGCTCGTAGCCAAAGCTCTCATCCCGCTCGATAACCCCGCAGGTTTTCTCGTGTTTGTATTTGTTGTAAATGTATTCCGAGGCAAAGTGATTTTTGATCACCTTGTCCTCCACAATACCCATGCCGGTTTCCTGTACCGCCAGCTTGGCCAACGGGATCCGTTCGTTGTTGGCAGCCAGAGCGGCTTTGTGAAAAATCCGGTCTACCTGTTCTTGGGTGAAAGTTGCATATTCAGCTTGGGCAGCCTTCACCTGCTGGATCAAGGTTTCCAGCTCGGCTAGATTGGTTACTGGCATCGGTGGATCCCTCCAAAACTCATCAAGACTTAGACGATAGGAACAATTGACAATCGGATAGTTGGAAATAGTCGAATAACCCGAATGGCAATCTAGGCGCCAACAGGAGCAGGAACTTGGATTTCGGTGGTCAGGGTGGGGGGATGGGTAAGCGTATTGTGAATGATGCAGGCATCAACTGTTTTTTCCAGACCCTTTTGATGCCTTTCGTCCAGCGGGATCCCGATTTTGACTTGGATGCGAATGTTGTCTAGGCGAGCCGGATGCTCAACTTTCTCCGCCGTGACCACCACCTCTAGTCCACTAGGATCCAACTGTCGCGCTTCCAGATATTTGACGGCATAAAAACCAACACAGGCACCCAGAGAAGCCAAAAACCATTCCGGCGGCGTCATTCCCTGATCTCGACCGTGGTTGTCCAAAGGCTGATCGCTGAGAATGCGGTGCCCTCGGCTTTCCGCTTGGAACTGAACACCATCGCGGTAGGTGACGCAAACTTCCATTGGGGATCCCTCCTCTTGGGGTATTCTTCAGTTCACATAGAGTCCGTAAAGTTAGCCTGAGGATCAACTTGGATTCCAGTCAGCTCAGGGCCAATCTGGAGACGGTGCAGAGATTAACTGTGAATCACTTCGGATCTAAGCGTGACCTGGCTATGCTGACCCAAGCCGCAACTGCAGAATTGTCAAATAGCCACCAGTCCTTGATCCCGAAAGATTTGTAATGCATGATTCACCTGTTCGGGTGTGGGTGGATCGACATCGGCAAGGGTGTAAGGCAATCCCAATTGCTGCCATTTGTATTCCCCCATCTTGTGAAAGGGCAAAACTTCCACTCGCTCCACGTTGGATAAGGTGGCCACAAACTCGGCCAGACCCTTAATGTTTTCCTCGGGATCCGTCAAGCCGGGAACCAGCACAAAACGAATCCAGGTAGGCTTGTGGATCTGGTCTAAATAGCGGGCCAGATTAAGAGTGGGTTCTAGCGAAACGCCGGTAACCTTTCGATACAGCTCCGGCAGATAAGACTTGATATCCAGCAACACCAAATCTGTATGCTCCAACACAGGCTTGGCTGCTTCCAGTTGCCCATAGCCAGAAGTATCCAAAGCCGTGTGCAAGCCCAACTCATGACAGCGACGGAAGATCTCAGCTACAAAGGTGGGTTGCATTAAAGGCTCTCCCCCGGTAGCCGTAACTCCCCCCCCTCGCAAGTAATTCTTGTAACGTTGGATCTCGGCAATCAAAGACTCAACCGTAACAAGCTGTCCCGCCTGCGGATCCCGACAGTCGGGGTTGTGGCAATACAAACAGCGAAGTGGACAACCCTGTGTAAAAATTACGAAGCGGATTCCTGGCCCATCGACGGTGCCACAGGTTTCCACCGAGTGAATGCGCCCAGCAATTGGTGTCAGGGGGTTCATAACGGTATCCATACTTTTATCCTGGATGACTTTTGCAAAATATCAATCAATCTTGAGGTTTTCTTCCAGATTGCTAACTCAGGTTAAATAGAACACAGTTTCCATTTCTCTTTGGATTAGGTTGGGACTAGATTTTTTTAGATCCCTAGGGTCTTTTAGCTAGACCGCTGCTATCCTGGCTGGAAGGGAGAAAGGGGGATAAAAAGCCGAAAGGGCAGCTTGGGGATCCCACCCAGCTCAGACCGATGGGTCGTGTGGGCTAGGCACGGAGGTATCCACCGTGATGCCGTGCAGGCGGTGGGCCTTGGGATCGAAATCCTTCGGGAAATGGGTATAGGCATCGAAATCTGCGTGATCCAACAAGGCTCCTTCTAAGAGCGCCCCTCGGAAATTGCTGCCAAAGAGGAGACATCCCCGCAAATCGGCTTCCGATAGGTTAGCTCCGCTGAAGTCGGCAAAACTGAGATCGCACCCCCGCAAATTAGCCCCCGCCAAGTTGGCCCCACTGAAATCGGCATAGCTGAGATCGGCGCCAGCCAAATGGATCCCCTGCAGCTCAGCCCCCTGCAAATCGATCTCCCGAAAATCGCGCCGTCCTGAGGCATACTGGCTGACCAGATCCGCAGCGCTACAAACAGTCATGATCATCGGGCCTCCTCGGTTATCGATGGGGGATCCCTTCCATCGACCCCGGTATGGGCGGACTTCAGGGATCCCCAGGCTGGTCTTTTAGCAGTGTTGATGGAACGTGCGGTTAATGACATCCAGTTGCTGCTCGCGGGTGAGCTTGATGAAGTTCACCGCATAGCCGGAAACCCGGATGGTGAGCTGTGGGTAGAGCTCCGGGTGCTCCATGGCATGCAGCAGGGTCTCGCGGTTGAGAACATTGACGTTGAGGTGGAAACCGCCATCCCGCATGTAGCCATCCAGCAGCCCCACTAGATTGGCAACCCGCTCCTCCGCTGTGCGACCTAGGGCCGCCGGCACAATCGAGAAGGTGTTGGAGATCCCATCCAGAGCGTCGTCGTAGGGCAGCTTGGCCACCGAAGCCAGCGACGCCACCGCCCCCTTGGTGTCCCGGCCGTGCATGGGGTTGGCCCCTGGGGCAAAGGGCTCGCCCGCTCGCCGCCCATCGGGAGTATTGCCGGTTTTCTTGCCGTAGACCACGTTGGAGGTGATGGTGAGGATGGACTGGGTGGGGATGGCATTGCGGTAGGTCTTGTGCTTGCGCAGCTCGGCCATGAAGGTCTGCACCAGTTGCACCGCAATGGAGTCAACTCGGTCGTCGTTGTTGCCGTATTTGGGGAAGTCGCCCTCCACCGCGTAATCCACCACTAGGCCCCGCTCATCCCGGATGGCCCGTACCCGCGCGTATTTGATGGCGGATAGGGAGTCGGCTGTTACCGACAGGCCGGCCAACCCAAAGGCCATGGTGCGCAGCACGTCCCGGTCGTGCAGGGCCATCTCCAGGCGCTCGTAGCAGTACTTGTCGTGCATGTAGTGGATGATGTTCATGGTGTTGACGTAGGTTTTGGCCAGCCAGGCCATCATCTGCGCCATGCGCGGCCACACCTCGTCGTAGTCCAGGACATCGGCGGTGATGGGGGCGAAAGCAGGAGCCACCTGCTCGCCGGAGATCTCATCCCGACCGCCGTTGATGGCATAGAGCAGGCACTTGGCCAAGTTCACCCGCGCCCCAAAGAACTGCATTTGCTTGCCGATGCGCATGGCCGACACACAGCAGGCGATGCCGTAGTCATCCCCCCAGTAGGGGCGCATCAAGTCGTCGTTTTCGTACTGGATGGAGCTGGTTTCAATGGAGACCTTGGCGCAGTAGCGCTTGAAGGCTTCCGGCAGCCGCTCCGACCAGAGCACGGTCAAGTTGGGCTCGGGCGCTGGGCCAAGGTTGTAGAGGGTATGCAGCATGCGGAAGCTGGTTTTGGTAACCAAAGGCCGCCCATCCAGGCCCATGCCGCCGATGCACTCGGTAACCCAGGTGGGATCCCCGCTGAATAGCTCGTTGTACTCGGGCGTGCGCAAAAACCTGACCATGCGCAGCTTCATAACAAAGTGGTCAATGAGCTCCTGGGCCTCTTCCTCGGTGAGGATCCCGGCCTGCAGATCCCGCTCGATGTAGATGTCCAGGAAGGTGGACACCCGCCCCAAGGACATGGCCGCCCCGTTTTGCTCCTTGACGGCTGCCAGGTAGGCCAGGTACAGCCATTGGATGGCTTCGCGGGCGTTGGCTGCCGGACGGCCCAGGTCAAACCCGTAGCGGGATCCCATCTCTTTCAGCTCTTGTAGGGCCTTAATCTGCTCGGAGAGCTCCTCCCGCAGGCGGATGGTCTCTTCGTCCATCGTGTCCAGGTCTAGACTGGCTTTTTGGGCCTGCTTGTCTTCGATGAGCCGATCCACCCCGTAGAGGGCCACCCGCCGGTAGTCCCCAATGATGCGACCCCGACCGTAGGCATCGGGCAGGCCGGTGATGATCCCGGAGCGGCGGCAGCGGCGCATCTCTTCGGTGTAAGCATCAAAAACGCCGTCGTTGTGGGTTTTGCGGTACTGGGTAAAAATTTCCTTGGTGCGGGGATCCAGCTCGTAGCCATAGGCTTTGAGGGAAGACTCCACCACGCGGATGCCGCCAAAGGGCATGATGGCCCGCTTCAGGGGTTTGTCCGTCTGCAGCCCCACAATTTGTTCCAGCTCTGGGTCGATATAGCCAGGGGCGTGGCTGGTGATGGTAGAGGGAACGGCAGTATCGGCGTCCAGGATCCCTCGCTCTCGCTCCAGAGCCATCAAATCCTTGACCTTGGCCCACAGCCGCTGGGTGCGCTCGGTGGCTGCAGCTAAGAAGGTTTCATCACCGGTGTAGGGGGTGTAATTGCGCTGAATAAAGTCTCTGACGTCGATGGAGCGCTGCCAGGCTCCCGTTGCAAAATCGCTCAAAACTTTTTGACCGGCTGCGTTGGATCCCGTCCTTGGTTCCGCCTTCAATTCTGTAGGTGATGCTACAGAACGCTGCACACTGGCAACCATAACAATCCTCCCGGCTATTACGCCTGATAATCTATCGACAGGGCGAGGCAGCACCCCGGCCTTTGCCCCACGCAGGCTCTAAAAGAGAGCTAAAGAACCAATAGATCTCTGCAAGTAGATCTCTGCAAGGCTTATAGGGATCCTACGAAGGGCTTTTAGCAACTCTTCTGTTTCTTTTTTAGGCGTTCTAAATACACCTCGCCTGATTTAATTTTAGTCCCTTGCGCTCTGGGATATTTTCGGTTGCGTGATTTTTTAATCTTATTTTCATCCTATTTTTTAATGCTGTTTTAATATCTTCTTAACGTTGTTTTACGCTTTTCCATCGGCAAATGGCGGGCCTATGCTGAGGTAGGACGGCCCAGGTCGTCTGTTGCCGTGAGAACGTCAGGATACTCGGCCTTTGCCTTAGCAGTGCCTTGCTCTATGAACCAGTCCAATCGAATCGTCCAAGGGATCCATCACCTGCACTTCTATCTTTGGGATCTGCCCCGTTGGCAGGAACACTTTTGTCAAGTTTGGGGCTTCCGAATGGAAGGACAGCTCGGCAGTACCCTCTGTCTGCGTCAGGGATCCCTGCGCTTGCGCCTATCTCAGCCGGCTCACGCCGGGGATGAGGTGGATCGCTATTTGCAGCAACATTCGCCTGGGGTGGTGGATGTGGCCTTGGCGGTGGAGGAGCAAGGGCTGTTGGGCTTGGCAGAGCTTTTGCAGAGGCGAGGAGCCCAAGTGGAGTGGATCCCGGCAGAAGAGGAAGGCGGCCCCACTCTGCGCCTGCGCACCCCCTATGGACTTCGGCATTCTTTGCTCCCCGGCTCAGGGATCCCCGATTCAGCCCCTGCTGAGGAGAACCTGTTTTCCCACTGGGATCACCTGGTATTGAACGTGGAGCAGGGATCCCTGCAGGCAGCGGCGGATTGGTATGAGCAGGTGCTGGGTTGGCGGTCTCTGTATCGCTATAGCATCCGCACCAACACCTCTGGCCTAGAAAGTGTGGTGGTGGGAGATCCTGAAGCCGGGATCCAGTTGGCCATCAACGAGCCCACCTGTGCCGCTTCCCAGATCCAGGAGTTTTTGGATGCCCATCATGGCCCTGGCCTGCAACATGCGGCGTTGCACAGCTCAGATGTCTTCGCCAGTGTGCGCCGGCTGCGACAGGGAGGCGTAAACTTTCTGCAGGTGCCACCGGAGTACTACACAAACCTGGCAAGGGAGCTGGCTTCTGGAGCAATACTCCGTTCTGGTGGGTTGCCCCCCGCCATCTCCTGGCACGACTTGGTGGAGCAGCAGCTCCTTTTGGATGCCACCTTGCCTGCTTCTGATTCCCCACACCCCCCCCTGTTGTTGCAAACCTTCACTCAGCCTCTGTTTGGTCGGCCCACGTTTTTTTTCGAGGTCATCCAACGATTGGGTGGAGCCACAGGCTTTGGCGAAGCCAACTTTCAAGCCCTGTTTGAAGCTCTAGAACGCCAACAGCGACAACGGCAGCAAGCCCTGGTCTGCTAACACCCTTGTTCTAGGGATCCAGTGGGAGCACCAGGGGAATGTCTCCAGTTAATCAACACGATTGATTGCCCCTGAGTTTCCAGCCGATATTCGGGTATGCGGAAGGCGTTGACATCCTCCCCGGCCTGAAGGCCGGAGATTCCTACCACGCTACGCATGGATGGCTCCTTGCGCAGTCGTCTCGGCGGGTTCCTGCTTCCGACCGCCCGTGCAGTTCGATCCA
>NZ_JBSSAB010000045.1:0-19446 GCF_054058195.1 Thermostichus sp. OS-CIW-29 | reverse complement strand
CTTTTTTCATAAGTTAAAGCAGTACCGGCATCTATTTTCTCGTTTTGACAAATTGGCCAGGAACTTCTTGAGTTTTCTCTATCTCGTCAGTGCTCCCTTTTGGCTCAAATGAAAGATCAACACAACCTAGGGCCCCGATATCGGAAAAATTGGGTCGATTGGGTGGGGATCTGTCGTTCGCGCTGAGACGGTGTCCTCTGGGTTCACCATTGCAGTCTTTGCCCATGGGAGATCAGGTAGCGTTGTAAATCGGCCATTTTGCCTTGCGGCACGATCTGAGCTGGGGTCAAGCTGGGATCCTGGCTGTGCAGCCAAGCCACGGTCAGCCCTACCGCCGAGCCGATGGTCCATTCACCGTAATGCACGCGGGTGGCGGCGTTGACAATGTGGCTGACGGCGATCCCTTTGCCGCCGATGAGCAGGTTATCCACCTTCTGCGGGATCAGGGCTTCCAAGGGAATGAGAATGGGACGGACGGAAAACTCGTTGACTGGCGCGGAGCTGGCCGAAAGAGAGGGCTCCCAGTTGCGGTAGCGACAGCCGTGGATATCGATGGCGTAGTGGGTAACCCCCACCACGGTAGGTCTGAAGTCCCGCCCCCCGGCGGTGCCGACGCGAATATCCTGCTCCAACATCAGGAACTCTGCTTGGCCGTAGGCAGCTCGCCCCAGGATGCGCCGACCTTCGCGGATGTAGGGGTAGAGGCTAAGGCCGGAGCGGGTGCCCAGCAAGGACTCTTCGGCAAACACCAAGGACAGGGGATAGCCGCTGCGGGATTGGGTTTCCATCAGCCACTCGGCAAACAGCAGGGCGTGGTTTTCTCCATCTTTGATGGCCGAGACATCCAGGCCCCCCAGCCAGTTGTGGCGCTGCCCCGAGGCCACCAGCCGCTCTTCCGTCAGGATCAGGGGCGGGTTCATGATCCCCCAGTCGTTGCCGCGGTTCCAGTTCACCAGCGTCAGGTCGCCTGGAACAGGCGTGCTGTAGAAGGGATCCCGGCGACCCTTGCTGACGATGCGGCGGTAATTGAAAAAGCTCTGGCCGCTGAAGGTGGGGAAACCTTCCATGTCGAACTCGCGGCGGTGTTCGGCGCGGGAATAGCCTGGTTGCAGTTGGGCCAGCTCGGCGCGGGAGCGACCGCCATCGTCGTGGATGGCCAGCACGAAGGGAAAGGTAAAGGCTTGAGTGCACTCCGGGTTGCTGGCGGGGGCGGCATTGGGCTCGCCGGTCACATCGTGCCCTTCCGAACCCAGCCGATAGGGGATCCCGGCCCAGCCCACCAGCTCTCCGGTATCGGTGGCATCGATCACGAAGAATGGGCGGCCCGGCGGCGCTTGTAGACGCAGCACTCGCTTGGCGAACACCTCCGTTTCCTGCCAACTGTACCAGCTCACCAGCTCCCGCCACAGCCGTCCCGGCGGCACAAAGTTGGGATCCCGGGGTTGCCGCTGCACAGCGTAAATGCTTTCAATCTGGGATCCATCGGCGCTGAAGGTGGCCCCCTTAAAAGCCGTTTGGGTAGCCCAGCGGCTGTTGGGGGCATTTTGAGCTGCCTGTTGCAGCCAGGTTTCCACCGCCTGCAGCCCCGCCTGAGGCGGAAAACACAGCCCTCCCACCCAGCAGCTGTTGATCTCGGATACGCGGGTTCCCGGCGGGATCCCTGTCCAGGCCGGCAGATGCACCGGCTGGCTTTCGATCAAGGCCTTGAACTCCAGCCAGTGGCGGGAAAAATTGCCCCGTTGCCGCATTGGCAGCGATTCATCAATGGCCGATACCCCCTGGGAGGTGATCTGCCCCCCCAGCCAAGGGGTGAGCTCGATGAGACAGGTCTGCACCCCCCCTCGCATGGCATGGCCTGCCGCTGCCACCCCTCCCAGGGATCCGCCCACCACCACCAGCTCGCACTCCCAAATCTCGTCCGGCTGCGGCAAGGGATCCAACAAGGGCCAACCGTGGGCGGTAAAACGGGGCACCTCCGGCTCGGAGACGGCAACAGGGGATCCCACCTCTGGCTGGGAGAGGGCGGCAAACCCCATCCCGGCCACAAAGCTCAGCAGCGACAGGATCCCCAGCCCCACAGTTCGCTTGGGCTCAGATCCCCGGCACGCCGCAGCCGTCTTTTTGCCAGCCATGCTCACTCACACCCCCGGCCTTTCCCCGGCAGGAGAAATCCCCTTGAGAATAGCTGAGGAAACCGACATTGAGGCCAGCCAGGATCCCTGCCACAGGGCATAATGGGCTAGCAACTTTTTAACGGCAACGGCGGGATCCCATGGGACGGGCAAAGAAGGTGGTATTGGCCTATTCAGGCGGGGTGGATACTTCCGTCTGCATTCCCTATCTCAAGCACGAGTGGGGGGTGGAATCGGTGGTGGCCCTGGCAGTCGACTTGGGGCAGGGGGCGGAGCTGGAGGCCATTCAGGCCAAAGCCCTTAGGGCGGGGGCAGAGCAATCTCTGGTGCGGGAGGCTGTCCAGGCCCTCATTACCGACTATGCCTTCCCGGCCATCCAGGCCAACGCCCTCTACGAGCAGCGCTACCCCCTTTCCACGGCCCTGGCCCGACCCCTGATTGCCAAGCTGCTGGTGGAAGTGGCGGAAGAGGTGGGCGCCGATGCGGTGGCCCACGGCTGCACCGGCAAAGGCAACGACCAGGTGCGCTTTGATCTGGCTATTGCTGCTTTAAATCCCCAGCTCAAAGTGTTGGCCCCTGCCCGCGAGTGGGGGATGACCCGCGAGGAGACCATTGCCTATGGGGAGCGCTACGGGATCCCCATGCCCGTGCAGAAGTCCAGCCCCTACAGCATCGACCTCAACATTTTGGGCCGCAGCGCTGAAGCCGGCATCCTAGAAGATGCCGACCGGGAGCCGCCGGAGGAAGTGTATGCCCTCACCCGGCCTATTTCCCAGACACCCGACGAGCCCGCCTACGTGGAGATTGAGTTCGAGCAAGGGATCCCTGTCGGGCTGGATGGGCAGCGCCTTGGCCCCAAAGCCCTCTTCGAGCAGCTCAACTCCTTAGCTGGCCTGCATGGGGTGGGCCGCATCGACATGATTGAAAACCGCCTGGTGGGGATCAAGTCGCGGGAGATCTACGAGTGCCCTGCTCTAATGGTCTTGATCCAAGCCCACCGCGAGCTGGAAAGCCTCACCCTCACCCGCGATGTCATCCATTACAAGTACGGCATCGAGACCACCTACAGCCAGTTGATCTACAACGGCCTTTGGTACTCGCCGCTGCGGGAGGCTCTGGACGCCTTTATCCGCGCCACCCAGAAAAGCGTCACCGGTGTCGTGCGGATGCGGTTGCACAAGGGCCAGGCAGTCTGTGTGGGTCGTCGCTCTCCCTACTCTCTTTACAACCCAGAGCTGGCCACCTACGGGGAAGGGGATCAATTCGACCACCGCGCCGCCGAAGGCTTTATCTACATCTGGGGCCTGCCCACCCGTGTCTGGGCCCAGGTGCACCGGGGCTAGGCTGAAGTGGTGATCCCACTCTCATTCCATTGGATGGATCTCTGGACAACCTGTTGGAGTTACCCAAACGCGCCTCGGCGGAGACAATGAGAGGGGCAGCTATGCCTGAAGCCAACATCCTCATTGACTTCGCCAAGGTTGGGGGGCTGGAATCCTTAGCGAGGTTGGCAAGTCTGGAGGTGCTTGACGTGGTACTGGCAGAAGTCGATGACCCTTGCAAGTCCCAGGTTCTTGCTTTGGGCGTGCAGGTTGTCCAGGTGCAGGAAACGTGGCTTCCAGAGGCAATGGTTCTGAAGAAAAGTGGGTTGTCGATAGCTGACGCATTGTGTCTTCACTACTGCCGTACCAGCAGCTCTACGCTCCTCTCCAACGATGGCCGGTTGCGCAGAGCTTGCGCGGAGAGCGGCGTTGTCGTCCACGGCAGCCTTTGGGTAGTGTGTGAGCTCCATAACCAAAAGGTTTGTCTGTCGGAGGTACTGTGCAACTGGCTGGATCGCTGGGAGAAGGAGTTGAAAGCTCGCCTCCCTGCTGACGAGTTGGCCCAGGTGCGACAGGTTTTAGGATGTATCTCAGGTTCGTAGCGCCAGCACCCACCCTCAAGTCCCGGCAGTCCAGGTGTTGCCGTACTCGATCTGCTCGGGGGTGAGGCTGTCGATTTGGATCCCCATGGCCTTGAGCTTGAGGCGGGCGATGGCCTCGTCCACCTCGAGAGGAATGGGGTGAAGCCCTGGGGCCAAGCGGCCCCGGTTTTTCACCAGGTATTCGCAGGCCAGGGCCTGGTTGGCAAAGCTCATGTCCATGACGCTGGCGGGGTGCCCTTCGGCAGCAGCCAAGTTAATCAGGCGGCCTTCCCCCAGCACCACCACTGACTTGCCCGACTGCAGACGGTATTCTTCCACAAAGGGGCGCACCGTCTGTCGGGAGACGGCCCGCTCCTGCAGCGCCACCAGGTCGATTTCAATGTCAAAGTGGCCGGCGTTGCAGACCATCGCCCCATCCTTCATGCGGTCGAAGTGCTCGCCGCGAATCACGTGCTTGTTGCCGGTGACGGTGATGAAGATGTCCCCCAGAGCAGCGGCTTCTTCCATCGGCATCACCCGGAAGCCGTCCATCACCGCCTCCAGAGCCCGCACCGGGTTGACTTCCGTGACAATCACCTGGGATCCCATGCCGCGGGCCCGCATGGCCACTCCCTTGGCGCACCAGCCGTAGCCAGCCACCACCACCGTCTTCCCGGCCAGAAGGATGTTGGTACAGCGCAGGATCCCGTCCAGGGTGGATTGGCCGGTGCCGTAGCGGTTGTCGAACAGGTGTTTGGTCTCGGCGTCGTTGACGGTCATCACCGGGAAGCTGAGCACCCCCGCCTTGAGCATGGCCCTAAGGCGCACCAGGCCAGTGGTGGTCTCTTCCGTGGTGCCGATGAGCTCCGACAGTTGCTCCTGACGGTGCTGCACCAGCTCCGCCGTCACATCTCCGCCATCGTCGATAATCAGGTTGGGGCGGTGATCTAGGGCAATCTGGACATGGCGGCGGTAGGTGGCCACATCTTCTCCTTTGAGGGCAAACACCGAAATGCCATGGTCCGCCACCAGGCTGGCGGCCACATCGTCTTGGGTGGAAAGGGGATTGCTGGCAATGAGAACGCTATCCGCCCCCCCTGCTTGTAGAGCCAGGGCCAGGTTGGCCGTTTCGGTCGTAATGTGGCAGCAGGCCACCAAGCGCAGCCCGGCAAAGGGCTTTTCTTGAGCAAAGCGCTCCCGGATCTGGGCCAGCACCGGCATCTCCCGCGCCGCCCACTGGATCCGTTGCTTGCCCAGGGGGGCGAGGTTCAGATCTTTCACTTCATGCTTCGGGAGAGACAGGGTAGCGCTGGTCATCGAGTGTTGCTCCAAACAGGGTCATCGAGAGAGGATAGGGGAACGGAAACTGCAAGCCCCAAAGGGGGCCAGGCAGCCATAAAGATCAGCAAGGATGTCGATAAGCCTGAACTATTCTGCCACAAGGGATCCCCTTTCAGCGCTGGGGCTGGATGTAGGCAACCGCCGCATTGGCGTGGCCGGCTCCGACCGGCTGGGGCTGCTGGCTACTGGCCTGGGGGTGATCCAGCGCCGTTCCCTCTCAGAGGATATTGCCCAAGTGCAGGAGTGGATCCGCCGCCGCCAGGCCACCGTGGTGGTGGTGGGGATCCCCCTTCTGGCGGATGGGTCGGTGGGATCCCAGGCCCGCAAAGTCCAGCGGTTCGTGCGCGCTTTGCAGGTGGCCGTGGATCTTCCCATTGTTACCGTCAATGAATACCTGAGCACCGCGCAGGCGGAGTGGGATCTGCGCGAGGCAGGGATCCCGGCCAAAGCCCAGAAGGGCTTAATCGATCAGCAGTCGGCGGCGGTAATTCTCCAAACTTGGCTGGACGAGCGACGGGCTTCCCTGTCAGAAGTGCCGGCTTGGCAAAGCTGGGGCAACAAAGACTACGCTGGAGAAGTCTAGCCGGGAAAGTTTAAATCAATTCAAGCCCAAGGTGGGCCATCCCTCGTTGCCCCTTCTGCATCAGCAGGGTGTGATTGTTAAGTCGGGGCCTTTCGCGCAACTTTGATAACGTCTGATAACGTCACGTGAACCATCCGAGCATGAATCGCATTTGCATTCTTGGGGGCGGCTTTGGCGGGTTGTACACAGCTTTGGAACTGAGCCGGCAACCCTGGCCAGAACCACCCCAGATCACCTTGGTCGATCGGCAGGAGCGGTTCGTCTTTGCCCCCCTGCTTTATGAGCTGCTCACCGGAGAAATGGAAGACTGGGAGGTGGCCCCCCGTTTTCAAGATCTGCTGCCCCCGGGATCGGTGCAGTTTCGCCGCGGATCTGTCCAGGCCATTGACCCTCAAGCCCGCCGCGTGGAGCTGGAAGATGGGCAGAGCTTGGAGTACGACGCGCTGGTGCTGGCGCTGGGGGGAGAAACCCCTCTGGAGAGCGTTCCGGGAGCGGCGGAGTTTGCTTTTCCCTTTCGCACCCTGGCAGATGCTCAGCGGCTGCGCGCCCACCTGAAGGCGTTGGAAGACCGGGATCCGGCTCAGCCTGTGGCTCTGGCCATTGCAGGAGCAGGGGCTAGTGGCGTGGAATTGGCCTGCAAATTGGCGGATCGGCTGGGCTGGCGGGGACGGATCCGCCTCATCGAGTTGGGATCCCAAATCTTGTCCGGCTTTGCTCTCTCCAGCCGGGAGGCGGCCCAAGAGGCGCTGGCCCAACGGCGGGTGCAGGTGGAGTTGCAAACCAAGGTCTTGGGCATCGAGGCCCTTGGCGAGAACGGCGCCCCTCCCTTCCATCTGCAGCTGCAACGGCTGGAGACCCAGGAGATCGCCACAGATCTTGTGGATGCTGTGCTGTGGACTGTCGGAACCCGACCGGCAGCGGTGATTGCCAATTTGGATCTGCCCAAAACGGAGCGGGGACGGCTACAGGTTTTGTCCACCCTACAAACCCCCACCTTCCCAGAGATCTTTGCCTTGGGAGATGCAGCAGCGGTGGTGGATGCGGAGGGCAAGCCGGTGCCGGCCACAGCCCAAGCGGCTTTTCAACAGGCCGGTTATTGCGCCTGGAACCTGTGGGCTTTGCTCACCCAGGAGCGGCCTCTCTTGCCCTTTCGCTACTTTTCTCTGGGGGAAATGCTCAGCCTGGGGGTGGATACGGCGGTGCTTTCTGCCCTTGGCGGCCTCACACTGACCGGCCCCCTGGGCTATTTGGCCCGGCGAACTGCCTATTTGGTGCGCCTGCCCACACTGGAACACCAGCTCAAGGTGGGATGGAATTGGATCACCCGCCCCCTGTGGCAAGGGCTGCTGGCCCGCTAGGATCCCTGTAACTGGCAAGAGCGCTCGTAGGCCGCTCGCACTGCCTGCATCAGGGCTCCCCGCACCCCCGCCTGCTCCAAGGCTTGGATCCCGGCAATGGTCGTCCCCCCTGGACTGGTGACCCGGTCTTTGAGAACGGCAGGGTGCAGATTTTCTTGCTGCAAGAGGGCAGCAGTACCCGCCAAGGTCTGCAGGGCCAACTGGGTAGCAATGGGACGCGGCAGCCCCACCTGTACCCCTCCGTCGATCAGCCCTTCCAGAATCACCGCCAGATACCCCGGCCCGGAACCCGAAAGTGCCGTCACCGCATCCATCTGGCTTTCGGCCACCGTCACCACCTCGCCCACCGCGCGAAACAGCTTCTCCACCTGCTCCACCTGCATAGGCGTCACCCCTGGCCCGTAGCTGATGGCCGTTATGCCCGCCCCCACCAGCGCCGGCGTGTTGGGCATCGTGCGCACCACCTTTTGCTTGGGAAAAGCCTGCTGCAACTGCTGCAAGGGGATCCCGGCCATAATCGAGATCACCAGCTCTGTGGCGGACAGCCGGCCCATCTCAGCCACCACCGTCGGGAAGAGCTGCGGTTTAACGGCCAGAAACAGAATCTCAGACTCTCCCGCCTGGGATGGATCCGCCAACAATCGGATACCCAGCTCCTGCTGCAGGGCCACAGCCTTATCCAGATCAGGCTCCCGCAAGGCCACCTGCGCTGCGGGATAAACTCCCACAGCTACCCAACGCCGCAGCAGGGCGGATCCCATGGCTCCACCCCCGATAACACTTAGCAGTGGCCGCTCCATAGCAACTAGTGCTGACCTACTGCCTGCAGATGCTCATAGGTGCTGGGCCAGAGGGGGGTAGGGCTTTGCAAAGGGCGCTGCAGCGGCTGCACCACTTGGCTACTGGGGGTGGAAACCATCACCGTGCTGGGGGTGAACAAAAAAATGTTCTCTCCGATGCGCTCTTGGTGGCCATCGATGGCGTAGGTGCCGCCGGCAACGAAATCCACAGAGCGCTGCGCCTCAGCGGGATCCATCAGGGTCAAGTTCATGATCACCGTCTTGCGCTCCCGTAGGTACTGGATAACCTGAGCCATCTCATCGAAGCTGCGCGGCTCCATCACCACCACTTCACTGGTGGGTGGGTTTACGCCCGGTAATCCAATCACGTTGCTCCCCATACTGCCCCCTGCTGAGCGATCCCGATGCTGACTGCGCCGATGGCCCCGCGACTCTTCTCGACCGGCAGAGCCCTCCCCCGCTTCCACTCCCCGTTGCCGCCGCCCTCGCGGAAGGGTACTCACTTCCTCCTCTTCGGGGGGAGCAGCCGGTTGGGAACGGCGTCCCTCGTAGAGCAGTTGGTAATCATCCTGCCCTTCCATTTCAGAGTACTCCTCCAGGCCGTCCACGGGATCATTCAGACCCACAAAATCTCTTACCCTGCTCCAGATTCCATTGACATTCATATGCACATCCTCACTACAGGTCATGGGTTTACGGCGAGCGTAGGATTCAGGCTCTTGATTGGATCCTGAGTGGCTCACTCAAGCTAGGGGGCGTCCTTTTATTCTCGGTCAAAGTCTTTCAATAGGCTGAGACAGGGTTTGCTCAGAAAGCTGCCGAAGCGAGTGGGGGCTAACGCAGGTTAACAAAACCCCATTGATTCGACGAGTAGAGTTTACCCAGAAGAAGTGAAGATGTCATCCCGCTTGCCAAGCCGTTGTTTGGCAGGATTGAACTCTGCTCCCCGTCTGGATTGAGCCCACGTTAACGGAAGTAACGCAAATGATTACAAATTTCCCCAAAATTTCCCCAATAGGGCAAATCCTGGGCGGGATCCCCCCACTTTTGATTATCCAAGCCGAACTCTCGCCCCAAAGGTGCCCCGCAGGGCGACTGGGGAGTTGCACGGCTTTACACAAAATTTAATCACAATTTAACGGCTTCACAGAGGTCACATCTATTCCTGCTCGGCGTCGGCAAACAAAGCACGCCCCAGTCGGATCAAGTTAGAGCCTGCTGCCACCGCCAGGAGGTAATCGTCGGACATGCCCATGGAGAGGGTGTGCACCTGCAGATGTTCATAGCCGCTGCGCTGGATGTAATCGGCCAGTTCGGCCAGCTTGCGAAACAGGTCTAGGGCCGCCTCTGAGCTCAAGCCCAAAGGCAAAATGGTCATCAGGCCCACAATTTGCACCTGCAGCAGTTGGTTCAGTTCGGGGAGGCTCTGCAACAGATCGGGGATGAGCCAGCCGAACTTATTGGGATCCGGAGCCAATTTAACCTGCAGGCAAAGCTTGGGGGTGAGGTGCAGCTCCCAGGCTTTTTGGTTGATCAGCTTGGCCAGGCGCAAGCTATCGACGCTGTCGATCCAGGCAAATTGCTTGAGGGCCGGTTTGACTTTGTTGGTCTGCAGATGCCCAATTAAGTGCCAAACAATGCCGGTCAGATCCTGCAGTTGCCCTTGTTTGACGGCGGCTTCTTGCACTCGACTCTCCCCAAAGTGGCGGATCCCAGCCCGATAGGCGGCGCGGATGTGGTCGGCACTGTAGCCTTTGCTCACTGCCATGATCTCCACATGGTCTGGGATCTGGGCTCGGATGGCCTGAATGCGGCTGTGGATGAGCTGCTCGTCAAGGGGCATCGTCAGGTCAGCAGGCCGGGGATCTCTATCCCCATTCTCGTTCCAATTGGCAACAATGCTCTAGGATAGATTTTTGCAGAACCCAGAGCCAACGGGCTGTCCGCTACCGCTGCCAGGGATCCGGTCGGGAGATGATCACGCGGGTGCCGGGCGCCAGTTTGCGCGCGTAGTCCAACTGCACCACTTCTGGGTTTTGCTTCAGGGCTTCCCCCTGGAGGCGAATGGCTTGGGCTTCTCCTTCTGCCAGGATCACCAATCGTTGTTTTTCCAGCTCTGCTTTTTCCACGAGGAAGCGTTCCCGCTCTTTCTCTTGCTCGGCAATTTGCTTTTGCTCGATGGCCGTTTGGAATTGGTCGGAGAAGCGGACATTGCGCAGCAGCACGTTTTGCAAGATCAGGTCATTCTCAGCAAAAATGCTGGAGAGCTGCCGCTCCACATTTTCCTGGATCTGCTCGCGTTCTTCCGAGAAAACGGCGATGGCGCGGTGCAAAGCCAGTTCATTGCGCACCACCGTCCGCACCTCTGGGCGAATCACTTTGTCCACGTAGGAAGGGCCAATGGTCTGGTGCAGGTGGGCCACTTGGTCGGGATCCAAGCGAAAGCGCACCGAGACATCGAGGGAGATCTGCTGGCCGTCGGCGCTGAGCACTTTCAACGCATCATCCCCCTGGTTTTCGGAGCGTTGAGAGGCCATAGTGTAGGTTTGGGTGCGCACGTCGTAGAAGATAGGCGTTTCCACCAGCGGCAGCAGGAGGTGCAGCCCTTCTCCCAGCGGCTGCGGCTTCAGCCCCGTCAGGGAGTTGAACACCACGGCCCGTGTGCCGGCAGGCACCACCACCAAGCACTGCAGCAAGGTGGCCAAGAGGATCAGCAGCAATGCCCCACCCACCAAGGGAATCCAGGACAAAGCGGGAAGTTCAAAAGCAGGACGACGGGGGTGGGCCGATTTCACAGGTGTGTTACCCAAAAACCTAAAGAACTCGAACAGGTGCCCCGGGGATGGCCGGCCAAGCTCTTCTTGAGCTTAACCCAAGGCCGCAGCCAAGATCTGATAGGCCAGTTTGGCGACCGTGAAGGCGCTGCGGCGATCGGTTTCCCGTTCCCCCGTGACCGACAGCTCGACCACATCGGCGCCGACAATTTGCCGTTGCTGTCCTAGCGCCCGGATCAGCTCCACCGTCTCCCACCAGCCCAAGCCGCCGGGTTCGGGGGTACCGGTGGCCGGCACCACAGCGGGATCCAGCCCATCCACATCCACCGTCAGGTAAACCTGGGGGCCCAAGGTGGCGATCACCTCTGGGATCCACTCCTGGGCTGGCTTGGTGTGCAAGCTGTGGGCAAAAAAGGTGTGCAGACGGCGCTCGCGAATGGCCTGGCGGTCTTCGGCGCAGATGGAGCGGATCCCCACTTGGGTGAGGCGGCTGCCCACTTGCTCCACCACGCGGGCCATGGCAGAAGCATGGGAATAGCGGGATCCCTCGTAGCTATCTCTCAGGTCGCAGTGGGCATCGATTTGCAGGACGTGCAGCTCCGGATAATGGGCCAGGTGGGCAGCAATCAGGGGCCCGCTGATGGAGTGCTCCCCACCAATGGAAAGCAGGAACCGCCCCGGTCTCACCCACTCGGCAGCGCGACGCTGGATTTCGGCCATAGCCAGCTCCTGGGCGGAAGATCCCAGACCTTCCAACTCCACCGGGGGGGCCGTCCAGTAGCGGGAGATCTCTTCCGAGAAGTCGGGGTGAAGAGCTGGCTGGCGATCCCGTACCTCGTCGTAGATCTCCACATAGGCAGAAGCCTGCAACAGCGCCTGAGGGCCTTTGGCGGTGCCTTTGCCATAGGAGGTGGTGGCCTCGTAGGGGACGGGCAGGAGAATTGCTTGGGCCATCTCCGGATCCGGCTCAGGCAGGCCCAGGAAGGGGAAGGGAGAGCGATACATGATGGCTTGCAAGAAGGGATCCCTATTCTATTGAATCTATTGAAGAATTGTGGTGAGCCAAAAGGACTGGGATGATGGGGTAAAGAGGGATCCCTTGTGGGATTGAGGCAAACCCTCTAGACTGAGCAAAGGCTTCCCCAAGCCCAGTTTTAGCAGCCATTTGTTTTCACTCCTCTTAGACTGCCTTTCCACAAGCTGACGAGCCTATGACCACTGCCTCTCACGCTGCTCTTTTCGACGCTCTGGCCCAACGTCGGGCCCTCAAGATCATCAGCGGTCTACAAAACTTCGACCTGCAGTCGGTTCTGAGCATCACCCGCGCCGCCCAACAGGGAGGGGCCACTTGGGTGGATATCGCTGCCAGCCCCGAATTGGTGCAGCGGGTACGCGCCCAGATCGATCTGCCCATCTGTGTGTCGGCGGTGGAGCCGCAGCAGTTGGCCGCAGCCGTACAGGCAGGAGCAGACATGGCCGAGATCGGCAATTACGACAGCTTCTACCCTTCAGGCCGCATCTTCTCCGCAGCGGAAGTCCTAGACCTTACCCGCCGAACCCGCTCTCTTCTGCCCCGCACGCTCTTGTCGGTAACCGTTCCCCACACTCTGCCTCTGAATCAACAGGCAGAATTGGCCGAGAAACTGGAGGATCTGGGAGCCGATCTCATCCAAACCGAGGGCAGCACCAGTGCCGAGCCGGTTCACGGGGGATCCCTGGGCCTGATCGAGAAGGCTGCCCCCACCCTGGCCGCCGCCTATGAAATTAGCCGTGTCGTCTCGGTACCGGTTATCTGCGCTTCCGGCCTCTCGACGGTAACAGTGCGCTTGGCCATTGCTGCCGGCGCTTCAGGTGTAGGGGTGGGCAAAGCTGTCAGCCGGCTCCAGGATGAAGTGGCCATGGTGGCTCAAGTGCGGGCATTGGTGGAGGCCTTGGGAGGATCTCGGATCCCTGCCCTTGTCTAGGTCGATGTCTGACCGGTAAAAGTTGACCCTCTTGCGCCAGCGTGCGCTGGTGCATTTTTTTTAGATTTTCTTGGACAAGCAGGGAATAAGTAGGTAAGTAGGGCAGCTGAGGGTTGAGATCAGCCGCTAGAAGTTTTGCTGCTCACAAGTGCTTCACTTTCTTCCGCGTAGAGCATGACTCTAGTCAATAATAAGCTCAACTATACTGAAAATAATGTATAATATGTTCAGTACGGATTACTACCAGTTGATCTTTCTGTTTACTTTCGAGTCTGCCAACATGGTAGCCAAAGCAAAGCAGAAAATTGGTAGTAAGACGACACGGAAACTGCGCTTTGGGTATTCTACTCAAAGCTTTGCGGGATACCGCCATTCTGTTTGGAAACAAACAGAATGCTATCGCTGCATAGTTGAACAGTGATGTTCAGCAGTGTTCAGCGTAAATGTATCAGGTGGCATACCCGGCAATATCCAATTTGCGGCGGTTGCTACACTTGTCGTCCTTGCCTTCCCAGACCAATTCCGTCCGCAGCCGTCGCCCCAGTCATGTTCTGCAAAGATTCCAAGTCCTGAGCCGCATTGGGCAGACATGGTTGACAATGCGAGGGATCCCTTTTTGAACTGTCCATGAGCTGGCAACGCCCAGATAATCGCACCGCTGCTCAATTGCGCCCGGTTTCTTTTGAGCGCCACTTTACCCGCTATGCCCCTGGCTCGGTGTTGGTCAAGTTCGGCCATACCCATGTCCTTTGCACCGCCAGTGTGGCCGAAGAAGTTCCCCCTTTTCTGCAGAACACCGGCCAAGGCTGGCTGACGGCTGAGTACCGCATGTTGCCCGGAGCCACGCAACAACGACAGCCGCGGGAAATGTTGAAACTATCGGGCCGTACTGCCGAGATTCAACGGCTCATCGGGCGCAGTCTGCGCGCCGCCTTGGATTTTCGCAAGCTGGGATCCCGTACCATCACCGTCGATGCCGATGTGCTGCAGGCCGATGGCGGAACGCGCACCGCCGCGATCACAGGGGGCTATGTGGCTCTGCACGACGCCATCACTTGGCTGTACAAACAGGGGGCGCTGGATCCGGCCCAGGGATCCCCGCTGCGGCAGCAGGTGGCGGCCCTTTCAGTAGGAATTGTGCAGGGAGAGGTACTTGTGGATCTGTGCTATGAGGAAGACAGCCAAGCCGAGGTGGACATGAACATTGTTATGAACGAGCAGGGATCCTTCATCGAGATCCAGGGCACTGCCGAAGCCGCCTGCTTCAGTCGCCCGCAACTGCTACAAATGTTGGAGATGGCCCAAGCCGGGATCCAAGAATTGCTACAAGCCCAACGGCAGGCTCTCAATTTAGAAAGATAGAGCCATAGCCGGACTCTAGCCTTGCAATGGTAATCCTTCAAGGCACTGCATATGGGATTGCATGGGTGTATATCCTGGTTGGCAAAGCGGTATTCCCTTGCTGTAAAGGAATGGCCGGGAAAGCTAAGATCAGCCAGTTGTTAAAATAAGTGAGCTCTCTGAAGCTCTCCTTTCGACGGTTTGAGCGTGTGGCTGAGGTGAATCGCTGCTCATTTGGCCTGAAGAAGTTGGCCCGGAGAACGCTGCATGTCCCGTTTTGTGTTCGGCTCGGAGGAACTTGCGCCACTGCTCAGGCAGCAAGGTTGGCGGTTTACCACTGGATATCTGCACATTCACCTCAAGGGACTGGATCCCTCTGAGGGTGCGGAACCCTGGGTGTTGACCTACTACCACGGCAGGCTGCTTTTTTCTGCCGATCAACCCCTCAACACGCAAATCCTGCTGAAACGACTCTCCCGCTTTATTCCTCGCCTCAACTTGGAATGGCCACAGCGGGCCATCTCGGTGGTGCAAGAGCGCTTGATGAAAGACCATTCCTTACCTGAGCTGCTGGAGGCTATCACGCAATTGGGCCTGCTCAAGCCGGGGGAGCTGGAAGATGCCCTGTGGCTCAACCTGCTTACCGATTTCGACCGCTACCTATTCGAACGGGCAGGCACCTGTTACTTTGAGGTGCAGGAGCAGGTCGCCCAAGAGGCCCCCATTGGCGGGTTTGAGTTGGAGCCGCTGCTGCAAGAAGCCGCCCGGCGCCACGATCGCTGGGCAGATTTGAAGGTGGCGATCCCAACTATGCTGGCGGTGCCGGTAGTCAATTGGGAACGGGTCAACCGCTACCGCATCACCGATGAGCAACGACAGAAGCTCCACACCCTCACCAAAGATGGCCAGTCGCTGGAAGCAATCGCCAAGAAGCTGTGCCGGGATCGGCTGGAGGTGGCCAATCTCTTTGCCTCCTGGGCGAAAAAAGGTTTGGTCAGCCTACAAACACCCCAAGAGCTGCTGCAGACCAAGCGCCACAACCCGATAACCATCTTGGCGGTGGACGACAGCGTGGTGATGCAGGAAATCCTACGGCAGTATTTGCCCAACTATCAGGTGATTACAACGGGCAACCCCGCCGAGGTGCTTCCTTTGTTGTTTCAGCATCGGCCCCACCTGTTGTTGATGGATATCGCCATGCCGGGGATCGATGGTCTAGAGCTTTGCCGCATTGTGCGCAGCTTAGAAGAGTTTAAGTCCCTTCCCATCCTGATGGTTACCGCTCGCGATGGTCTGCTGGCCCGCATCCGCGGCAAATGGTCGGGGGCAACCGCCTACTTGACCAAGCCCTTCAACGAAAGTCAGCTTAATGCAGAGGTGAAGCGGCTTCTGGCCCAACAGCCGCCTGCCCACAGACAAAATCCTCTGTCGGTTCAGGGAGGCAGAACAGGTCATCCTGCCCTGTTTCAGGGATCCCCCCGTTCCCTCGAGGATCAAGCCAAGGCGTAGTGTCCTTCTGAGTTGATCCCCGTCGCCATTGGCTTTCCTGTCAAAATCAACAAAGGTTTTATGTTAGATAAGAAGTCAACTCAAGAGACCATAACTTGTCTGGGCTGACTGCTAATGTCAATGGATTGATAGCTCATTAGGACATGCCCAAAAGAGAAAAATAGGTTGCCGGGGATTTCAGAAACAAGAGACGAAGTAAGCATCCCATACACTGAAAACTTATCCGATCAACCTTCCTCATTGTCATCACGACCGGCTACTTCAATCTCTCTCAGGAACTGGCTTTTCCCCGCTGGCATTAGAGGTCGTTTAAGCCTTAGAGAAGCCTCACAAGGCTTCTGGCAAAAGAGTCCATACTAAGGGTACCGACAAACAAGCCCTGAAGACATGAAAAAAGATCGAACAGGGTTCAGCAGGCACTTCTGAAGGCAAACCAGAAATATTAAACGCTGTCGTGGATCCCGGCAAGATCAATGAGAGGGAGAAATCAAGCAGAAACTGCTCAGGATCCATGGACAGGGATCCCAAGAATACGTAAAATCGAGTAAAGAATGTAAAGAAAACGCCACACTTCTCCAATTGGTCCCGATCCCCAAGGAGCATTATGCTGCGACTGGAACACATTAGCAAAATCTATCCCACCGGTGAGGTGCTCAAGGATGTGAACTGGGAAGTTAAGCCTGGGGATCGCGTCGGCCTAGTGGGAGTAAACGGGGCCGGAAAGACCACCCAGCTCAAGATTATCTGCGGGCAAGAAGAACCGACCAGCGGCGAGGTGATCCGCCCCGCCAACCTGCGCATCGCCTATCTCACCCAAGAATTTGGAGTGGATCCCGCCCGAACGGTGCGAGAAGAGTTCTGGACAGTCTTTCAAGAGGAAAACCGCATTCACCAAGAAATTGCCCAAATCACCCAACAGATGGAGCAGGCGGACGCGGACACGTTGGAAACCCTTTTGCGCCGTCTAGATCGTCTACAGCGCCAATTTGAGAGTTTACATGGCTATGAACTGGAGGCGCGTATTGAGAAAATCCTGCCGGAAACGGGGTTTGAGCCGGAGGACGGGGATCGGTTGGTGAGCGCCTTCAGCGGCGGCTGGCAGATGCGCATCAGCCTGGGGAAAATCCTGCTGCAAAAACCCGATTTGATGTTGCTAGACGAGCCGACCAACCACCTAGACTTGGAGACCATTGAGTGGCTGGAAAACTACCTCAAGAGCTTGACGATCCCCATGGTGATTGTTTCTCATGATCGAGAGTTTTTGGATCGGCTTTGCACCCAAATTGTGGAGACGGAGCGAGGAGTTTCTACGACATACTTGGGTAACTATTCTCAATACCTACTCCAAAAAGCTGAACGGCGAGAGGCACAACAAGCTGCCTACGAACGTCAGCAAAAGGAAATTGAAAGGCAACAAACCTTCATCGATCGCTTCCGGGCCAGTGCCACCCGCAGCACTCAGGCCAAAAGCCGCGAAAAACAACTGGAAAAGATCGAGCGGGTCGAAGCGCCCATTGGCGACGTGCGTACCCTCAAGTTTCGCTTTCCCCCTGCTCCCCGCAGTGGTCGCGAGGTGGTGAAGATCGAGAATTTGACGCACATTTATGGAGATAAGATTTTGTTTTTGGGTGCGGAGCTGTTGATCGAGCGTGGGGATCGCGTCGCCTTTCTGGGGCCCAATGGGGCAGGAAAATCCACCCTGCTGCGTCTTATCACCGGCCTAGAGCAACCTACCGAGGGATCTGTGAAATTGGGAGCACACAATGTGATCCCTGCCTACTTCGAGCAAAATCAAGCAGAGGCTTTGGATCTGAGCAAAACCGTCTTGGACACCATCCATGACGAAGTGCCCGACTGGAAAAACGAAGAAGTGCGCACGCTGTTGGGTCGCTTTTTGTTCAGCGGCGACGCCGTTTTTAAGAAAGTAGCGGCTTTGAGCGGGGGAGAAAAAGCCCGCTTGGCGTTGGCGAAAATGCTACTTCAGCCGGCCAACCTACTGATTTTGGATGAGCCCACCAACCACTTAGATATCCCGGCCAAAGAGATGCTGGAAGAAGCTTTACAGCATTACGATGGCACGGTGATCCTTGTTTCTCACGACCGCTACTTTATCTCAAAAGTGGCCAACAAGATTGTAGAGATTCGCAACGGAGAGTTGGTCGCCTACCAGGGCAACTATCACTACTATCTAGAAAAGATCGCTGAAGAGAAAGAGAAAGCCCGACAAGAGCGAATCGCTGCCGAAAAACGAGCCAAAGAGCGAGAAAAACAGAAAGCCAAAAAGGCAGCCGGCAAAACCTAAGGAGCCAAAGCAATGTTTACGGGTCTGGTTCGAAGTTTGGGCACAGCCCAGTTGATCAATTCTTCACAGCTACGGGTTACCTGTCCCCGGTTGCAACCTCAGTTGGCCTATGGAGATAGCGTGGCGGTGGACGGCCTTTGCCTGACGGTGGTGGAGATTCTGCCCGATGGATTTTTGGCCGATGTTTCGCCGGAAACCCTGCGGCGCTCGACTTGGGGCCACGGATCCCCCGGCCCGCGCACAGTCAACCTGGAACCGGCGCTGCGGGTAGGAGACAAGTTAGGGGGGCATTTTGTCAGCGGCCATATCGATGGGGTGGGGCAACTGTGGGATCAAGCCGCCACCGGCAACGCCTGGGAGCTGAGCTTCAAGGTTCCTGAAGAGATCGGGCGTTACATCGTACCCAAGGGCAGCGTGGCGGTGAATGGGGTGAGCTTGACCATTGCTGAGGTGCGCCAAGGGGGCTGCTGGTTCAAGGTGGCTGTGATCCCCCAAACCTACCGCGAGACCAACCTTTCTCAGCTCCAAGTTGGGGATCCCGTCAACATAGAGGCGGATATTTTGGGCAAGTATGTGGAAAAATTGCTGGGCTTGCTGCCCCCCGAGAGCAGCGTTTCTCTGGAGTTTCTGGCCGAGCATGGCTATATCTAGGTACCTTTCCCATGATCCACCCCGAGGAAGTTGAGCGCCTGCGCGGCGTAAATGTTTATCTCATTGGGATGATGGGCAGCGGCAAATCCACCGTGGGATCGGAGCTGGCAGCCCAGTTGCGCTTTCAATTTTTCGACACCGATGGTCTGGTGGAGCAGGTGGGGGGTTCTTCCATCGCTCAGATCTTCGCCGAGCATGGGGAAGCCTACTTCCGGGATCTGGAGACGCAGGTGTTGGCCCAGTTGAGCAGCTACACCCGGCTGGTGATCGCCACAGGCGGCGGCATTGTGTTGCGCCCCAAAAATTGGAGCTACTTGCACCATGGCCTCACCGTTTGGCTGGATGTGGCCCCCGAGCTGATTTGGCAGCGGCTCAAGCGGGATCCCGGCCAACGCCCCCTGCTGCAAACCCCCGACCCCCAAGCTGCCCTGTACAAGCTGATGCAAGAGCGAGAGCCGTTCTACGCCCAAGCCGATGTGCGGGTGCCCATCCGGTCAGAAACTAGCCCGCCCCAGTTGGTTGAACAGATCTGGCAAGCCATTCGCGCCCGCCTGCGAGACGGGATCCCTTCCTAGCCACCTCGCGCCCAACACAAAAAGGGATCCCATGAGGGATCCCTGAACTCTTCAATACTCAAGTGGATTACTTAAGATTCGCCGGGAGCGGATCCCTGACGAGACCAGAACGGCTTCCTTTAGAGCGCATTGCCGCGGGGGAGGACTTCTTCAGGGAACTCAAAGCGCTCATGGGGCTGGTCCTGCGGCGCCATCCACGCCCGAATCCCCTCG
>NZ_JBSSAB010000044.1:0-19513 GCF_054058195.1 Thermostichus sp. OS-CIW-29 | reverse complement strand
AGGTTCTGGGGCGCCGGGGCTGGGTGGCCTTGTGGCGCTTTACTACCCTATCCCCACCCCCACCACCCCGTCAAGATATCCAACCCAAAATTTTTTGAAGCCAGAAGGGATCCGGATCCACCGTTAGACTGTTGAAGTGAGCTCAGATTGGGTTAGACGGGTCTATGGGGATTGTGATTGGGGCTGTTGCTCCTGACTTTAGCTTGCCTGCGGTGGGGAAAGGGATCCAAAAGGGAGCCCAGATTTCACTGGCGGCCTACCGGGGCAAGAGCAAGGTGTTGCTGGCCTTTTACCCGGCGGATTTTTCCCCGGTATGCACGAGCGAGATGCGTTGCTTTCGGGAGGATTGGGAAGCTTTCCGGGCCGCGGGCTGCGAGATCTTGGGGATCAGCAGCGATCCCCTCTCCAGGCACCAAGCCTTTGCCGAGCAGCTTAAGCTGGAGTTTCCTTTGCTGAGCGATGTGGACAGAACCGTGAGCCAGCAGTACGGGGTGGACAGCCTGCTGGGGACGCGGCGGGCCTATTTTTTGGTGGATAGCCAAGGGATCCTACGCTACCAGCATGTGGAGTGGCTGCCCTTGTTCAAGCGAGACAACCGGGAGCTGCTGGAGGCCGTGAGGGCGATTAGCTAGCTCGCCGGGAAGCCCCGCACTCTCTGCAACAGCAGGAGGGTCGGGATGAAAGGCGGATATATTCTGTACTATAATCAACATGGTTGTACAAAACGGCGTTGCCGGAATCTGGTGCAACTACGCGGTGGGGCATCCCGTGTCTGCTCGCAGAGGGTTCTTGCAGTAGCTCCCCGATGAAGCGAGAAGCCCACGCTGTACCTGTAGGGTCAGTGATGGGAGTATGTCACCTAAACGGGGGATCCTCTGGGGTGGGCCAGAGAACCCGTTGCGGCTGTCCGGTGTCCGGCAGGGAGAGGGGAGTGTGGCCAAGGGGCTCCAGAAGCCAGCTACGCTGGGGCGGGCTCCAGTTGCCCTGGCGGGCCTCGATCTCCAGAATGAGCTGGCCATTTTGCTGTCGCAAGCGGAAGAGGGTGGTGGCCCAGGCTCCTGCTCGATGGGCGAGGGTTTCCCCGTCGTCTTCGTAGAGGGTGAAGCTGCCGTTGCCGGGGTAGAGTTTGAGGTGCGGTTGGTCACGGCGCAGGTGGGCGGTGGACGGGCAGGGGGGAGCTAAAGGCAGAACGGAGCCACCCCGCACAAACAGCGGCAGTTGTTCGAGAGGGGCAGGGACGAGAATGTAGCGGGGGCCGGTGTGGGCCTGACCTGTCCACCAATCAAACCAAGTGCCCTGGGGTAGGTAAACAGCGCGGCACCGCACGCCAGGCCGAACCACAGGGGCAGCTAGGAGGGCGGATCCCAGCATGGCTTGATCTGAGATCTCGTAGGTTTGCGGATCGTCGGGAAACTCGTAGAGAAGGGGGCGCAAGATGGGGGATCCGGTTTGGCTGGACTCCCAAAAGAGGCTGTAGAGGTAGGGCAGCAGCTGGTAACGCAACTGAATGGCCTGCCGGCAGATGGTTTCCACTTCGAGGCCAAAGCTCCAAGGCTCGTGAGGGCGGGTGCCCAGGGCGCTGTGGCCACGCATGAGGGGGTAAAGAATTCCCATTTGCATCCAACGGGCAAACAGCTCGGGAGTGGCATTGCCACCGAAGCCGCCGATGTCCGCGCCGACAAAGCTAACTCCCGACAGGCCCAGGTTTAGGAGCATGGGCAGGGACATCTCCAGGTGTTCCCAGGAGGATTGGTTGTCGCCTGTCCAGACGGCAGCCCAGCGCTGGATCCCAGCAAAGCCGGAGCGAGTCAGCACGAAGGGGCGCCGGTTGGGGTTGAGCTGTTCCAAGCCTTCACGGGAAGCGCGTGTCATCAGCAGGCCGTACAGGTTGTGAACTTCGGCGTGGGTGGTGGGTTCGTCGGGTGGGCCTTGGGGGGCATCGAGGGGGATATCGACGATCTGGCCGCCGTCTCCAAAGGGGCGGTCGTTGAGGGCCGGCTCGTTCATGTCGTTCCAGATGCCATCCACACCGGCTTGGGTGAGAACCCGTTGCCAGGATCCCCACCACTGCCGCACTCCGGGGCGCAAGAAGTCGGGAAAGAGGACTTTGCCTGGCCAAACGTAGCCATGGAAGAGGTGGCCGTCGGCGCGGCGGATAAAGAAATCCTGGGCCAAGCCCTCGTCGAAGACGGCGTAGTCGGCTTCGGGCTCGAACTTGACGCCGGGATCCACAATGGCTACCACCCGGAAGCCAGCCTCGTGGAGTTGGGCCATGAGCCGGGCCGGTTCGGGGAAGCGGCGGGGATCCCAGGTGAAGACGCGGTAGCCGCGCATGTAGTCGATATCCAAGTAAATGACGTCGCAGGGGATCTGCCGCTGGCGAAATTGCTGCGCAACGGTTTGAACCTGGGCGGCGCTGGCGTAGCTCCAGCGGCACTGTTGGTAGCCCAAGGCCCAGAGGGGAGGAAGGGGAGGCCGCCCAGTGAGTTGGGTGTAGGTCTCGAGCACCAAGGCCGGGGTGGGGCCGTAGATCAGGTAGTAATCCAGCTCGGGGGCGCGCACCTCGATGGCCCACTGCTCGGGATCGATCTGGCCCAGGTCGAACTGGCTCCAGTGGGTGCAGTGCAGGAAGAGCCCGTAGCAGAGGTTGGGGCGAAGAAACAGGGCGAAGGGAATGGCCTGGTAGAGATTGTCGCTGTGGGCGTCGTAGTTCCAGCAGTCGCGAGTCCAGTGGCTGTAGCGCCGACCCCGTTTGTTGAGTAGCCCCGCCCGTTCCCCTAGGCCATAGATGTGCTCGGCAGGGTGGAGGTGTTTGACCAGGCGGATGCTATCGGATCCCCAGGTAAGCCCAGAGGAGACATCGGCGCAAAACTCTTGCCCTTGAGAGTCTTGAAAACTGAACCGGAGGGGATCCCGACCGATCTGAACTTGCACCTGGGAGGTGGACAGGTGGATTTGGGTGGAGCTTTCCTGCAGTTCAAAGGGAGCCGGCGGCCACTCTTCATCGGCTGGAGCCACATCCCAGGAACGACGGGGCAAAAACGCTCCGCTGGGGCTAAAGCGCAGCCGAAACAGACGGGGGGTGAGCACCTGCATAGACCAGCGGCCCTGGGCACAGATGAGGTGGATCCCTCTGGAGTGGGGCTGGAGCTGCTGCAGGGATCCACAAGTTTGCCTTTGGGGCGGGCGGGCGGGGGATTGGCCGTTCGCGCCCGCGGGATCGAGTCCCAAGATCTCGCCAGGTTCCAGCATGCTTTGGAGACAGATTGCTGCTCTCAAGGCTAGCCTATGGCCGGGAGGGGACAGGGGGTTGCCCACTCTGGTCTGCAGTGGGTTTTACCCTCATCGGTACCCATCTCCAGAAGAGCAGCGGTAATAATCGACTAGCTCAGACCCCAGAATCCATCGCGAAAACGAGGCGGCAATGGCCATGAGGATCCCGGCGATCAAGCTTCTCTCCTCACTGCTGCTTTTTGGGGGGGTGTCCGTCCCCGCTGTCGTGGCGGCCTACCCGGTCAGCCCGGAGATGGTGATGACCCTGCAACAGGGGGATCATGCCCAAGCCTTGCCCAGGGCCAGAACGGAGCAAGCGTTTCGGGTGGTTACTTTGGCCCAGGGTTTGGAGCACCCTTGGGGGATGGCCTTTTTGCCGGATGGAACTCTCTTGGTTACCGAACGCCCAGGGCGGCTGCGCCGAGTTACCCCCCAGGGATTGGATCCCCAGCCCATAGCCGGTGTGCCCGAGGTGTTTGCCCAGGGGCAGGGGGGCCTGCTGGACATCGCCTTGCACCCCAACCATGCAGAGAACGGCTGGATTTACCTGTCCTATGCCGCTCCTGGGCCCGGTGGGGGAGGCACGCGGGTGGCGCGAGCCCGTCTGGGGGAAGGGGGCCTACAGGATCTGGAAGTGATTTTTGATATGGAGCGCAAAACCCCTGCCCGGCAGCACTTTGGCTCCCGTTTGGTCTTTGACGAAGAAGGATTCCTCTACATCAGCACCGGAGACCGGGGAGAACGGGATCGAGCCCAAGATTTGGGGGATTCTGCCGGTAAAGTGTTGCGCATTACGGATGCGGGCGGGATCCCGGCGGACAACCCATTTGTCGGCCGAGCGGGGGCTTTGCCGGCAATTTTTACCTACGGCAACCGCAACATTCAGGGAATAGCCCGCCACCCCGAGACGGGAGCGATTTGGTCCCACGAGCATGGGCCCCAGGGTGGAGACGAGATCAACATCTTGGCCCCCGGCGTCAACTACGGCTGGCCCTTGATCACCCACGGTCGAGAATATACGGGGGAACCTATCGGCCAAGGACTGGCGGCAGCTCCTGGATTGGCTTCGCCCCTGCTGCACTGGACACCCTCAATTGCCCCTTCCGGCATGACTTTCTACACAGGGGAGGCTTTCCCCGAATGGCGGGGCAACCTATTTGTGGGGGCGCTGGCCGGGCAACACCTGGCGCGCTTGGTACTGGATGGAGAGCGGGTGGTGGCGGAAGAGCGCCTGCTGGAAGGGGCGGTGGGTCGCATTCGCGATGTGCGGCAGGGGCCGGATGGCTTGCTCTACCTGTTGACCGATGCCCCCAGTGGATCCCTGCTGCGCCTGGAGCCAGCACCCTGAAGGCACCGGCTTAGGAGATGACGGAAACTATCCTGCTCCCGCTGGGCAGCTCTTTGGCGGGACAGGGACTTTCCCCAGAGTAGGGCCTGGGAACTCAAAAGCTGAGGCTCTCCCAGGAGACGTTAATGTCTTCCAAAAGCAGCGACTTGTTGTAAATCTGCAGGATGATCAACAGGAAGACGGCGAATAGGGCCATGAAGACCGCCATCAGGGGCGTGGTGCCCCAGCCGGGAGCCACTTTACCGTATTCCGAGTTGAGGGGACGCAGCAGATCGCCCAGTCTGGTACGAATGGCCATAGGTTCTCGCTTAGAAACCGAACACGTTGACGAAGTCGAAGATAGCAGGCTCGAAGGCGGATCCCTGGTGCTCAGCACCGCCAAAGCAGCCGCCTTTTAAAATCACGCTATCAGAATCTGGCCGAACCTTTTTGTCTTGGGCAATGAATTGTAAACTTGTGTAATACTGTAGTCGAATACTCTCAGGATCAAAGACAACGATATGGAGCCCACCTTTTCCCTGATTGTGGCGATTGCGGCAGTTACCATCTGCATCACTGCGTTTGCCATCTACACGGCCTTTGGCCCCCCTTCCAAGGACTTGCAGGATCCCTACGAGATGCACGAGGATTAAGGCCTGTCGTTGGGATATCTGGGTAAATGTCTGCTCGGTTGACCCCCCGTCTCTCCTTTCACAAGTACCAGGGGTTGGGGAACGATTTTATCTTGGTGGACAACCGCTGGCAGTCTCAACCCTGCTTGAGCCCGGAAGAGGCCGTCGCCCTTTGCAATCGCCGCTTTGGGGTAGGAGCCGATGGGGTTATCTTCCTGCTGCCGGGGCAGGAGGGGGCAGATTTCAGCATGCGCCTCTTCAACAGCGACGGTTCCGAGGCGGAGATGTGCGGCAATGGGATCCGCTGTTTGGCCCGCTTTCTGCAGGACTTGGGGATCCCAGGTCGGGATGGCGCCTACCAGATCCACACCTTGGCGGGGCGAATCGTGCCGCAGGTGCGGGCAGATGGGCTGGTCACAGTGGACATGGGGATCCCTCGCCTTTTGGCCAAGCAGATCCCCACCACCCTGGTCGAACCGGATGAGAAGGTCATTCGGCAGCCGCTTGCAGTGGCCGGGCGAGAGTGGCGGGTGACGGCGGTGAGCATGGGCAATCCTCATTGTGTGGTCTTCCTGGAAGAAGAGGGATCCCTGGAGGAGCTGGACTTGGCAGCTGTGGGCCCCCTGTTTGAGCATCATCCGGCCTTTCCTGAGCGCACCAACACCGAATTTGTGCAGGTGCTCAGCCCGACTCGTCTGCGCCTACGGGTTTGGGAGCGGGGAGCAGGGGCAACGCTGGCTTGTGGGACGGGTGCCTGTGCTGTTTTGGTGGCTGCTGTTTTGGAGGAGCGCGCAGAATCGCAAGCTACAGTAGAACTGCCGGGAGGAAATCTGGAAATTCGCTGGGATCCGAGCACACAGCACGTGTGGATGACCGGCCCTGCCCTACACGTCTTCAGCGGCACCACTGCCGGTTGAGAACTAGGCTCCCAGACCCAACAGGAGGATGGCCAGGAGGCCGAGGATCCCATAGGCAACGCTCCAGCCCTGCCGCCAGATCAGCGCCACTGCCAGGCCCAATAAGACCAAGCCCAAGCCCAGGCCAAGGCGGAGAAATAGAGGGTGTACAAACTGGCTGAGGGAGCGTTTGAGCCAGGGGAAGATCACCCCCAAGGCGAAGGCCAGTCCTACGGGGATCCAATCGATCCAACCTGTCTGCTCCCAGCCCCCCAACAGGTAAAAGCCGCCCAGACAAAGGCCCAGGCAGAAAAACAGCACCCGCATGCCGGGATAGTCTTGTCGATAGTTGAAAGCAAGGCTTCGGAGCTCCTTGGGGTGGGCCAAGACCAATGGCTCTACAGCAAAGCTTTCGCTCCACTCCGGCGCTTCTTCAGTTTGTCCGCGGCACCAAAGGTAAACGTTGACCTTGCGCAACCCTTGCAGCAGAGAGGCTTCCACCGCACTGCGCACCACCTCCATCACCTGCAGGGTATCCACCACATCGCCCGGCAGCCGTTCCAGCAGCACGTTGAGAACAGGCCCCTTCAGCTCGGCTCGGCCAAACAGCCGCAAGTTCGCAAGCTTGTAATCGAGGATTTGGTTCAAGATTTTGAGCTGGCGGCGCATGGGATCCCGTAAACAGTGAACCGTCGTTCGAATGGTTGACTTCAAGCTTCAACATGACCGGTATGACCAGTTTAATGGCTTGGGCCAGAGCAGCAGAGGAGAGGCGTTGCCGGTGTGAAAGGGAAGTGGGACTATCCCATGAGGGTGCGAATGCACCGGCGAATGCTGAGGTTGGATTGCTCCAAGTCGGCAAATCCGCTCAGAAGAGTTCCCTGGCCGTCCAACAGCAACAAAACAGCCTGGCGGCGAAAATTGATCCCAGGCAAAGCTGCAGCGGCTATTTCTTGCAGCTTCTGGATGGTTGCTCCCTCAAAATCGACCGAGACATACACAAACGGAGAAACCAGGCGGGGATCCGTCGGTACACTCTCCCGGATGGCCTGCAAAACCAAGTGGCGCACCAGCAGCAGCCCCCTGCCATCCACCAGCACGATCTGGCGCAGCCGAGGGTTTTGCCCAAACTCCAGGGCCAAACTTTTGGAGAGGGCTTCCGATTGCGAGCGGGTTTGGCTGTTGGTCAAGATCAACGCTTGAATGCCCTCATACCGACCTAAGTCAAGCCGATCCCCAGAAACGCTTTCCACCTTGAGGTCAAGAGATGTTTTGGGGTTGCCGTTGCTGGGGCAGTTGCCAGCTTGGGCGGGATCGAACGCACCTTGAGAAAGCAGGGCAAGGGTGGCAAACCCCAAAGCCACAAGTCTCTTTTGAACGCAAAGCCAGCAGCGGTTAGCCGGGGCACAGCAGCAGGACAGCACTCGGTTCATGGCGGGGAGCTCTGGAGCGGGCCGGCCAAATCTTAACCGATCTTCATCTTTGGTGCTCCAAAATGCCCTCTGGGCTTCTCATCCCCATTGGGTTGGTGCCCATAATGGAAGGCAGTTTCTGGTTTGCTGGCCATGACTCACGCCTCTTTGCTGGATGCCCTCAACCCTTCTCAACGGCAAGCGGTGCAACACTTTTGTGGCCCGCTGCTGGTGGTGGCGGGGGCAGGTTCCGGCAAGACGCGCGCCCTCACCCACCGCATTGCCTACCTGGTTCGCCACTATCGGGTGGATCCAGGAGAAATTTTGGCCGTGACCTTCACCAACAAGGCCGCCCGTGAGATGAAAGAGCGCATTGAGCAGCTCTTTGCCGAACAAGAAGCTCAAGAACAATTTGGGATCCCCTTAGAGGAATTGGAGCCGGCCCAGGCAACGCGACTAAAATCTGCTGTTTACCACCGCTGGATTAAGCCTCTTTGGATTGGCACGTTCCACAGCTTATTTGCCCAGATCCTGCGCCTGGAGATCGAAAAATATCAGGATCCCAAGGGGCGCAAGTGGACTCGCCACTTCTCGATCTTCGATGAATCAGATGCCCAATCTCTGGTGAAGGAGATTGTAACCAAGCAACTGAACTTGGATGAGCGCAAGTTTGACCCAAGGTCGGTACGCTACGCCATTAGCAATGCCAAAAACCAAGGTTGGACTCCTGCCGACCTGGAGCGCAATCAGCCCAACTTCCGTGGCCGTACCATTGCCCAAGTTTACGAAATCTATGAAGACCAACTGGCAGCCAACAATGCTCTGGACTTTGATAACTTGATTTGGATACCAGTGCAGCTTTTTCGACAAAACGAGCAGGTGTTGGCTTACTGGCACCAACGATTTCGACACATTTTGGTGGATGAATACCAAGACACCAACCGCACTCAGTATGAGTTGATTCGTCTGTTGGCCACCAACGGCGAGACCTGCAGATCTCGGTTGGATTGGAGAAACCGATCGATCTTTGTGGTGGGAGATGCTGATCAAAGCATCTATCGGTTTCGCGGGGCAGATTTTACCATTTTGCTGGAGTTTCAAGAGACCTTTGGAGATGGTCTCCCGGATGATGATACCCGCACCATGGTCAAGCTGGAGGAGAACTATCGCTCTACAGCTACCATTCTGCAGGCAGCTAACGCTCTCATCGAGAAAAATACAGAGCGCATTGATAAAGTTCTCAGGCCAACCCGTCAGCAAGGAAATCCGATTTTTCTTCATCAGGCGGATGATGAGATTGCAGAGGCCGAGTTTGTCGTCAATACCATCCGACGATTACACGGCCAAAATGCCAATGCTTTTTCCTGGGGAGATTTTGCCATTCTCTACCGCATCAACGCTCAATCCCGTCCTTTTGAAGAGGTCTTGCTGCGGTGGGGGATCCCTTACACGGTGGTAGGCGGACTGCGATTTTACGACCGCAAAGAAATTAAGGATGTCCTAGCCTATTTACGGGTTGTGGCCAACCCTGCCGACTCCTTTAGCCTGCTGCGAATTATTAACGTGCCGCGCCGTGGCATCGGCAAATCCACCCTGGACAAGCTGACCGAAGCGGCGGCGGCTCTCAACGTGCCTTTGTGGGAAATTCTCAGCGACGAAACCTCTGTAAGTAGCTTGGCGGGCCGTTCGGCTAAGCCTGTCATTCAGTTTGCTCAGTTGATTCAGCATTGGCATCGACAGGCTTCTCAGACTTCAGCCGCCACCCTTATCGAAGGGTTGCTAAGGGATTCCGGCTATTTGGAGGATCTCAAGGCACAGGGTACAGACGAAGCCGAAGAAAGAGCGGCCAACGTGATGGAACTTTACAATGCCGCCCGCCAATTCGAGGAAGAACAGGAGGATCCCAGCCTTGAGGCTTTTTTGAGCAATGTGTCTTTGGCTTCCGACTTGGACAACCTTCAGGAAGGCGCTGAGAAAGTTTCGCTAATGACGTTGCACTCTTCCAAAGGTTTGGAGTTTCCTGTTGTGTTCTTGGTGGGGGTGGAACAGGGTCTATTTCCCAATTTCCGGGCTTTGGAGGATCCCGCTGCTTTGGAAGAAGAGCGACGCCTTTGCTACGTGGGCATTACCCGTGCCCGTGAGCAGTTGTATATCAGCCACGCCAGGGAAAGGATGCTCTACGGCAACCGAGAACCAGCTATTCCTTCGGTATTTTTAAGTGAACTGCCCCAAGAGTTAATAATCGAATTCGACGGACGCGGAGCCGTTTCTCGACAGCTCTCCCACGGCAGTGGACTGTCCCTTTCAGATGCACCCAAGGCCAGGCCCAATCGCCGCCAAAGCCGTTCAGAACAGTGGGCGATTGGAGATCGTTTGCAACATCCCCAATTCGGACAAGGCCAGATTACCCATGTGTTCGGCAGTGGTGAACGGGTCACGATTGCGGTGAGGTTTCCCGCTATCGGTCAACAGAAAATCTTGGATCCCCGTATCGATCCTATTCAAAAGCTTAGCTAGGCGGCTGAACTCGGAAGGGCTCCAGCGATGAAGAGAGGCAAAGGGAAGTGCTGTAGAAGTCCGTAGCTCATTCGAGATTGCCTTGCCGTTGACGTCGTTGGTGATCCCTTGCTTTATATGTGTTTGCTTTATATGTGTTGCTGCACGACGGGGAAAGCAAAACCTCAGCTCCCCCTTTCCCTGATTTGACCGTTGCCCAACCCTCGACCTTACCTCTGCCCCCTCGTCACTAATTGCTTGTAATTGCTTGACTACCCGGTCTTGGGATCCCTCGCCAGGCTTAACCCAGTCGGCTGGGACTGAGTTGTCTCGGCTCTGTCCGGTACCAGGCGCAGGGGCGGGCCAAAGCGGCCAACCGCTACAGTGTTGTTCAGGGCCGGGATCTGGCGGATGGATCCCTGGCGTAGGCAGCGGTGTAGACGGCGCAGCAGGAAGAGGTCGGCTTCGGAGCACTCCTCTCGAAATAGCCTTACGTTAAGTTCGTGTTCCTGAGCAGCAGTGAGCAAACCGGTCATCATGGCGGTTTGAATGATCTGCTGCACGGTCACGGTCGTCGCTTCATCCATAGGTTTAGGCGATTGGATGGAGACCTTTTGCTGCTCTTATTCTCGATAAATCCCTCTGATATTGACTCCGCCAAATAGCGGATTCGATATGCGCGCTTTGTCATCTTTCCCAATGTTCAGGAAATAGGGCTTTCCAGGTATCCATTGACTTTCTGATCCATCCAGATCCTATTCAGGCGAAAAGCTTGAAATCCTTGCTTCACAAGCCTTTCCAATCGAAGTGGGAGCAGAGCCAACAATTGGATACGTAGGGATCCCATCCTCACTGCAGTACAAAATTAGACTCAACAGTGAGTTGCTTGAACTTGCCAAAGAGGTGCTGATCCCATGATTTTTCGAGCTGTTGTTTGAGGCCGTAACAGATATCTGTGGCAATACGGAACTGAGAAGCGATGTTCGTCACCGACAAATGGCGTAGGGTTGCTCGGCTTTTTGTCTGTACCTTGTCGGCAATGAAGGCATAGAGGATGAGCAACAGCCTTGTGTTAGGGTGGGGGCATTCTAGGGTGGCAATGGGCTGTGTCAGAAACTCCACAAAAAGTCGGCTGTGCTGTCCCTCTGGGCTGCTGTGGCTGCGGCTGTTTGGGCCTGCTGGCGGTGTTGGGCTTGGGGCTGGCGGGGGCAGGGATCCTGATCTGGAATGGGATCCGTGCCTCAGGAGCCTATCGCACCTACCAATTGGCGGTGGAGCAGCTCAAACAAAATGCTGTGGTGGTGGAACGTCTGGGGGAACCCTTGAGGCCGGGATGGCCCTCGCGGCTGAGCTTTCAGGAAGATGAGGAAGCCGGTTGGGTGTGTCTGTTCTTTTTGATTACAGGGGCCCAGCGCACCGGCGATGTGGTGGTGGAATCGGAGCGGGGCATGGCCGGCTCGGCATGGCAGTTGCGCCATCTGCAAGTGAAAGTTGACGGGGATCCGCAGGCCATCCAGGTCATCGAGGGGGAATCTCGGTGTGAAAAGGAAGAGTCGGATGGAGAAGCCCTGCCCCTGCAGCCAGAAGGCGACATCTAGGTAGCCGGATATGCTCAGCCGCGGGTAGAGTCAAAAGGACTCCGTCCCGCTGACGCGAACGGTTGTGGCCTTGTTGGATCCCTATGCGGTCGCTCCCTTACCTGCGCTTGCTGCTGCTGTTGGCGCTGTTGGCCTCGTTCACCGGGCTGATCGTCTGGCTGATCCAATCGTTTCTCGATCTGTACTACGCCACCCGCTACCACCCGATTTTGGGGGGGCTGTTGATTGGGGTGCTGGTGCTGCTGCTGCTGGTGTTTTTGGCCGCTGCCATCTACTACTTGTTTCTGTTTCGCCAACCCGCCCCCAGCAGGAGGGAAATTACCCAACCCCTTGCCTTGCCGGAGACGGCTTTGGAAAAGCGGAAAGCGGCGCAACAGAACTTGGCCCAACTGGAGGCGCAGCTAGCGCAAATCCAGGATGAAGTGGCGCGGGCAGCGCTGGCGGAGCGGTCGGCTCTGCTGGCCCAACAGTTGGCCCAGCCCCAGCTGAAGGTGGTGGTCTTCGGCACCGGGTCGGCGGGCAAGACTTCTCTGGTGAACGCGCTGCTGGGGCGGCGGGCGGGGGCGGTGGGGGCCACTCTGGGCACCACCCAGGCGGTAGCTTGTTACGATTGGAACTTGCCCGGGATCCCGCAGCCGGTGCAGATCGTGGATTGCCCCGGCATTTTGGAGATCGGCCCGGCAGGGGTGATGCGGGAACAGGAGGCGCAAGCCCAAGCCCAAGCTGCCGATCTGCTGCTGGTGGTGGTGGATGGGGATCTGCGCCAGTCAGAGGTGGATCCCTTGCGCCGGTTGATCGCCCTGGGCAAGCGGGCCTTGCTGATCCTGAACAAAGCGGATCGCTACACCTCAGAAGAACGGCAGATCCTCTTGCAACGCCTGCGGGAGCGGGTCTACCCCCTGATTCCACCTCAGGATGTGTTGATAGCTGCCGCTGCTCCAGCCCCTGTGCGGGTGGGATCCCAAACCTGGCGACCGGAGCCGGATGTGGCCGCCGTGCGGGATCGCGTGCAGGCGGTGCTCTATGCCGAGGGGGGATCCCTGGCCTTGGACAATGCTCTGCTGCAATCGCAACAGTTGGGGGAAGAGGCCAAACGGATTCTCCAAGCCCAACTGCGCCGGCAGGCGGAGGAGGTGATCGATCGCTTTCAGTGGATTGTTACAGGAGTGGTGTTCGCCAACCCCATCCCGGCGGTGGATCTGCTGGCCATTGCCGCCATCAACGCCCAGATGGTGGTGGAACTGGGATCCCTTTACGGCTGCAAAATGAACCTGCAGCAGGGGCGGGAGCTGGCCTTGTCTCTGGCCAAAACCCTAGCGGGCTTGGGCTTGGTGGAAGGGGCGATCCAACTGACCACGGGGATCTTGGCCACCGTTGCCGAAGTGAGCGTCGTCGGTTTTCTGGCGACAGCCCCCATTCAGGCAGCCAGTGCTGGCTATCTCACCCGCATTGCCGGCAAGAGCTTCATTGAGTATTTCCAGCACAACCAAAGCTGGGGAGAAGGGGGGATGCAGGCGGTGGTCAAAGCCCAGGTGCAAAATACCCAAAAATCCGGTTGGCTCAAAGAGTTTGTCCGCGAGGCTTCCCGGCGCATCTTCCGAAATGGGATGGCCAACCCAAGGGATCCCTAATGGCCGCTCAGGGCAATATCGGTCGGCATAAAGGCCAGCTCCATTTGCGCCACATAATCGGCGTAGCTCAGTGCCGGCACGGTATCCCACTCCGCCAAGCCGTGCATGCACTTTGACCATTGGATGAAGGCGGCAGGATAGATGTAGGCCAAGCTGGGATCCTGCAAAACCTCTTTGGGCAGTGGAGAGGCCGACTTCAGCACTGCCAACAGAGCCGGCGGCTTGTGGAGAATCACGCGCGTGGCCTCAATCTGCTCTGGGGAAACCCTAAACTTGGTGGCGATAAACGGGATCACTCTGGAAATGGCCATCACCCAACACCAACCTCGCCTGTAGAGGTAGGTTGCCCCCAAGCCGAGGGGCTGGCCTCAGGGATCCTACGGAGAGCGGAAAAGGAGTGATGAACATTGGCGAGGATGGCCGTGGGCGGGCCTGGGATCCCCTTGCTTGGAGCCGCTGCTCCTCGTTATCCTAGTAAAGCTGAAAAATCTGGGGAAACAGTGAGCCGTGGCTAAAAAGAGCATGATCGAGCGGGAGAAAAAGCGCCAACGCTTGGTCGAGAAGTATCGGGAGAAGCGCCAACAACTGAAAGCAGCCATGGCCGATCCCAACATCGACCAGGCCACCCGCATGGAGCTGCACGCCCAACTGCAAAAACTCCCTCGGGCCAGCTCGCCCACACGCCTGCGCAACCGCTGCTGGAAAACCGGGCGTCCCCGGGGTTACTTCCGCGATTTCGGCCTGTGCCGCAACAGCCTGCGGGAAATGGCCCACAGAGGCTTATTGCCAGGTGTGGTCAAGTCTAGCTGGTAGTTGCCTGGCCTTCGCCGCTTGGTTATGCAGCCAAAACACCCTTTTGAGAGATCCTGAGTGGGCCTGCAACCTTTTCAGCTCTGCGACGAAGATCTCACCCCTGCAGTGGCAAAGGCCCTGGCCAGGGAACCTTACCTGGCCGTGGATACAGAAACAATGGGGTTGATCCCGCAGCGGGACAGGCTTTGCGTGGTGCAAATCGCCAACTCCGCCGGTGAGGTGGTGCTGTTGCGGCTGAGCCGCGGGGTAAAGCAGGCCCCCTTTTTGGCGCAGCTGCTGATGGCTCCAAGCATTGAGAAGATCTTCCACTACGCCCGCTTTGACCTGGCCATGCTGCGCTATCACCTGGGGATCCGGGCGTGGCCCGTCTTTTGCACCAAAATTGCCAGCAAACTGGCCCGCACCTACACCAGCAAGCATGGCCTCAAGGATGTGGTGAGCGAGCTGTGCGGGGTCGAACTCAACAAAACTGCCCAAAGCTCCGATTGGGGAGCCGTCCACGCGCTATCCGCCGAACAGCTGGAATATGCCGCCAACGATGTTCGCTATTTGATCCCGGTGCGCCACAAGTTGGCGGAGATGTTACGGCGGGAAGAACGCTGGGAGTTGGCGCAGCAGTGTTTCCAACATTTGCCTACTTTGGTAGAGCTGGATCTGTTGGGCTTCAGTAACGTCTTCGAACATCAGTAGGCGGGGCTTTACTTGATAGACAGTCACTGTCTTCGATGACCGGGCCCTCGGGGATCCCACATCTCCTGAGGCTGAACATGGGGGGACCTCACCGGCGCATAAAGTATCTGGCAACACAGCTGGCTGCCCCTCTCTCTGATGTAGTGGGGATGGGGTTGGCCATACCAATCGAGATAAACCGGCCTGCAACCCTCATTGCTCCCGCCATCATCTGTCTGGATCAGGGGGATCAGCCCTCACTTGGGCCACTATGAAAATCATTGGAGTTGAGTCAATGTTGGAGTCGCAGAGGGTGGTTCAAAGTGGGTTATCTTCCCCCGCTGTTTCGGGCAAGCCCGTTCTGGAGTTGCGCCACGTCTCGCTGCAGTACCCCACCAAGGGATCCCCAGTCACGATCATCCGCGACGTCAGCTTTTCTGTTGCCCACTCGGAGTTTGTCTCCATTGTTGGGCCGAGCGGCTGTGGCAAGACTTCTCTTTTGAAGATGATGGCCGGCCTGAACACTGACCATGGCGGCACCCTCTACTTTCAGTTGCAGCCCATCGCCGGCCCCCTGAAGAGTGTGGGCATGGCCTTTCAAAACCCGGTGCTGCTGCCCTGGCGCACAACCCTGGAGAACGTGTTGCTGCCGTTGGAGGTGGTAGAGCCCTACAAGCGCACCTTCAAGCAAAACCTGGCCCAGCACGAGAAGTCGGCGCTGGAGCTGCTGGCCACCGTAGGCTTGGAGGGTTTTCAGAAAGCCTATCCTTGGCAGCTTTCTGGGGGAATGCGGCAGCGGGCTTCCCTGTGCCGCGCTTTGATCCATCAGCCGGAGCTGTTGTTGTTGGACGAACCTTTTGCCGCTTTGGATGCCTTTACCCGCGAGGATATGTGGGAAATGTTGCAGCGGCTGTGGCTGCGCACCGGCTGCACCGCCATTTTGATCACTCACGATTTGCGGGAGGCGGTTTTCCTCTCCGATACCATTTATGTGATGGGGCCACGGCCTAGCGAGATCATCTTTTCCCTCAAAGTGGATCTGCCCCGTCCACGCCCGCTGGAGATCTGCCTGACGGACGAGTTTCACCGCTTGGTCTCGGAAGTGCGCCAGCACATTCGGCGCAGCTATTAGGCCAAAGAGCCCTTGATCCAAAAAATCTGGAAAGGTTTGCTGGACAGGTTACCGCGCATTTCTGCCGAGGGATCCCATGAAAAAATCATTTGACCGATTTTTGCAGACCCAAACGGCTTCTGTGGTCTTGCCCGCTGTCACCATCGTTTTGACCCTTGTGCTCTGGCAGGTGGGGGTGGGGCTGTTCAACGTTCCTCGCTTCATTCTGCCGGCGCCCACCCAGATCCTCGCAGCCATGAACCAGTGGAGCCCGGTGATTCTGCGCCACTCCCTAACCACCCTCACTTCGACGCTGCTGGCCTTTGCGCTGGCTTTGGTGGGGGGGATATTGCTGGGATCGATCATCGGCAGCTCCCGCCTGGCCCATCTGTGTTTGTACCCGCTGCTGGTGGGGTTTAACACCATCCCAAAGGTGGCTTTGGTGCCGCTGCTGGCGATTTGGTTTGGCTTGGGCCTGATCCCGGCGGTGATCACGGCCTTTTTGCTGGCCTTTTTCCCCATTGCAGTCAATGTGGCGGTGGGGCTGGAGACGGTGGAAGCCGAGATGCGAGATGTGCTGCGCTCGCTGGGGGCCAGCTCTTGGGAGATTTTCACCAAGGTGGGGCTACCCCACAGCATGCCCTACCTGTTTGCCTCGTTGAAAGTGGCCATCTCCTTTGCTTTTGTCGGCTCGGTGATCTCGGAGACGGTGGCTTCCAACCAGGGGCTGGGCTACCTGATCGTGTCGGCCAGTTCTTCTTTTGATGTGCCTTTGGCCTTTGCGGGTTTGGCTGCCCTCGGCCTCATGGGTGTCTTGCTCTACACCTTTTTCGCGGCTCTGGAGCGCTATGTCCTGTCCTGGCGACAGTAGCATCTCTCCCCAGGGAGCCAACCCCTGCCTGAGCTAGCCCAGGTCTGGAAAGGTGGCCCGCACTGCCGGGTGGACGATCTTTCCTGCCCTGATGTTGAGCCCTTTGGCCAAGGCCGAGTCTTGTTCCAAAGCAGCGGCCAGGCCGAGATTGGCCAGCTTGAGGATGTAGGGGAGTGTGGCGTTGACCAGCGCTTGGGTCGAAGTCCAGGGAACGGCTCCGGGCATGTTGGGAACGCCGTAGTGTAGCACCCCGTAGGCTTCGTAAACCGGCTGGGCATGGGTGGTAACCCGTGTGGTAGCAATGCACCCCCCCTGATCCACCGCCACATCCACAATGAGGGAGCGAGGACGCATCTGGGCCACCAACTCTTCTCCCACCAAGACCGGGGCCCGCCTTCCCGGCACCAGCACTGCCCCTACCACCAGGTCGGCCTCGCGAACACACTCTTCCACGCTTTGGGCCGTGCTGTAGAGCAGCTCCACACGGGATCCAAAGAGCAGCTCCAGCTCGTTCAGCCGCTGCAGGTTGATGTCCAAAATCTGCACCCGCGCCCCCAAGCCTACGGCCATTTTGGCCGCCTCGGTGCCCACCGTGCCTCCGCCCAGGATCACCACCCGTCCCGGCGATACCCCCGGGATCCCGCCCAGCAACACGCCCCGCCCCCCCTGTTGTCGGGTGAGGTAATGGGCGCCAAACTGCACCGAGAGCCGCCCGGCGATCATGCTCATGGGCGCCAACAAAGGCAGGGATCCATCCGCCCATTCCACCGTTTCATAGGCAAGGCAGGTGGCTCCCGACTGCAGCAGCGCCTGGGTCAGCTCGCGGCTGGCGGCCAAGTGCAAATAGGTGAACAGAATAAGGTCGGGATGGAGCAGAGAATACTCAGCCGGCAAGGGCTCCTTTACCTTCACCACCAACTGCTGCCGGTAGATCTCCTCAGGGGTGGCGGCCAGTTTGGCCCCCGCTTTTTGGTAGTCCTCGTCGCTAAATCCCGCCCCCTGGCCCGCTTGGGTTTCCACCCACACCTGATGCCCCTGCTCGGTCAAGGCCCGCACCGCCGCCGGTGTCAGCCCGACACGGAACTCTTGCTCTTTGATCTCTTTGGGCACGCCAATTCGCATAGGGATCCCCGTAGGGCTGCTTTCCAGTCTAGACAGACTCTCTCCCCGATGGGATCCCTGGCCTGAGCAGGAGAGCGAAAATTGTAAAGTTTTGTGCGCGATCTGTCGGGGCAAGCAATCGCCAGGCTAATTTTGTTAGCTCAAGATTTCAAGGGCAAACCTAGATCTCTTGCCATGATTGGCACGAAAACAAGACATAACAGCCTCAGAAAGCCCAATTTTCTTGCTTGCGCTTATCCCCAAGAGCAATGTTAATATCTATGTCACGAGGTCTCCGTACTCCCTCGCGAACGCACCTTGAAAACTGCATGGATTCAAGCTTTTCCGGGGGTAGGGTTGATCCCTACCTTTTCCCCGCAAGGGGACGGAAACGACTAGCCTAGGTACGGACACCGCCGTGTAAGGCGTTGATCCCTACCTTTTCCCCGCAAGGGGACGGAAACACTGGTTCAGCGTGGGTGTCCAGGATAAGCTTGGCTTTGTTGATCCCTACCTTTTCCCCGCAAGGGGACGGAAACCCGGCGGCAAGGCGTATACCAATGGCCATCCTAGAATACCGATCAACGTTGATCCCTACCTTTTCCCCGCAAGGGGACGGAAACTTCACCCCGTTAAGAGCGAAGTTCGCCAGGTTCAACCGTTAATCCCTACCTTTTCCCCGCAAGGGGACGGAAACTGCGGGACGTACATGTATTCGGTCACGTGTCCGTCACGTTGATCCCTACCTTTTCCCCGCAAGGGGACGGAAACTTTACTTTCTCAACGTGTGCGTCAGAAGGTATCCACAACACGTTGATCCCTACCTTTTCCCCGCAAGGGGACGGAAACGCCGAAGCCCACGACCAGGGAAGATATACGCAAAGCCGTTGATCCCTACCTTTTCCCCGCAAGGGGACGGAAACTAACTAATCCGACTCTTGAGTTGTATAAAACTCTTATGGGTTGATCCCTACCTTTTCCCCGCAAGGGGACGGAAACATTGCATAACATCCTCCCTTTTCAGGGTAGAAAGAACACCGTTGATCCCTACCTTTTCCCCGCAAGGGGACGGAAACATTGCATAACATCCTCCCTTTTCAGGGTAGAAAGAACACCGTTGATCCCTACCTTTTCCCCGCAAGGGGACGGAAACAAGCTAATCCTGAAGAGTCTAATTATCCACTACGTAAGTTGATCCCTACCTTTTCCCCGCAAGGGGACGGAAACGGCATCGTTCAGCTGAGTTTTAGGAATAGGCATATTGACGTTGATCCCTACCTTTTCCCCGCAAGGGGACGGAAACGTGGTTTTGTCGGTAGGATTGATAATCCAGTGGAACCCGCGTTGATCCCTACCTTTTCCCCGCAAGGGGACGGAAACTGTACTCAAGAGTCGCTGGGGAGTAATCGGAGTGGAGAAGTTGATTCCTACCTTTTCCCCGCAAGGGGACGGAAACCAGTGCATCCACAGCGTTAAGCTGCTTCAGCGACCACTGTTGATCCCTACCTTTTCCCCGCAAGGGGACGGAAACGCACTCAACACCGCGAGTGCCACACTTGGTAAGATCTCCGGTTGATCCCTACCTTTTCCCCGCAAGGGGACGGAAACCAGTGCATCCACAGCGTTAAGCTGCTTCAGCGACCACTGTTGATCCCTACCTTTTCCCCGCAAGGGGACGGAAAC